>NZ_JBIWPA010000016.1:0-22958 GCF_044768035.1 Kitasatospora sp. NPDC101176 | reverse complement strand
GGCGGCGGCGGGGGCCGCCCCCGGGCGGCCCCCGCCGGGGCGGCCCGGGGCGCCCGCGCCGCGCCCCGCGCCGTGGGCGGCGGGGCGGGCGGCCGGGGCGCACGCGCCCCCCTCGGACCGCCACCGACCTTGGCGAACAACGATTCTGATCAACCGTCAGGATCTCGGCGTGCACCCGTCACGAGCGCCACCGGGGCCGCCCGCCGGGCCGTGGCCGTGCGGTGTCCGGGGCCGTGGCCGGGCAGGGTCCGGGCTACCCGGAGGCTCCCCCGGCGGGCGGTCCGGCGGCGGCCGTCCGGGCGGACACCAGACCCGACTCGTAGGCCGCGATGACCGCCTGGGCACGGTCCCGGACGCCGAGCTTGCCGAAGACACCGGTGATGTGGTTCTTCACCGTGGAGACGCTGAGGTCCAGGCTCCCGGCGATGCCGGCGTTGTCGAGCCCGGTGGCCATCAGCCGCCACACCTCGACCTCCCGCGGCGTCAGCTCGGCCAGGTCGGCGCCGCGCGGCGGCGGGGCGTCGTGCGGGGTGCGCACGTAGGTGGAGATCAGCCGGCTGAGCAGGCGCGGCGCGACGACGGCCTCGCCCGCGTGGACGGTGCGGATCGCCGCGCTCAGGTCCTCCGGGGAGCTGTCCTTGGGGAGGAAGCCGCAGGCCCCGGCGCGCAGGGCTCCCACCACGTACTCGTCCATGTCGAAGGTGCTGAGGGCCAGGACCTTGCAGTCGGGCACGGTCGCGGCGAGCTCCCGGCTCGCGCCGATCCCGTCGAGCACGGGCATCCGGATGTCCATCACCACGACGTCGGGGCGCAGCCGGCGGGCGAGTTCCACGGCCTGCGCGCCGTCCTGCGCCTCGCCCACCACCTCGAGCGCCGGGTCGGGGGAGAGGATCAGCGACAGGCCGCGGCGGACCAGCGGCTGGTCGTCCGCGATCAGCACCCTGATCCTCGGCGCGCCCGGCGCCGCTCCCGCCCCTGCCCCGGTCACCGGGCCACCTGCTCGTGCTGGACGGCGGCCTCGGCGCTCTCCTCCGCGGCCAGCGGCAGCTCGGCCACCACGGCGAACCCGCCGTCGGCCTGCGGGCCCGCCGTCAGGGTGCCGCCGTGCAGGGCGACGCGCTCGCGCATGCCGACCAGGCCGTAGCCGCTCCTCGGCCGTGACGGCTGCTCCTGCGGTCCGGCGCCCGCGCCGTCGTCCCGCACCTCGACGGTGACGCCGTCCCGGCGGTACGTCAGCCGCACGCTGGTACGGGCGGTGCCGGCGTGCTTGTGGGCGTTGGTGAGCGCCTCCTGGGTGATCCGGAACACCGTCAGGGCGGCGGTCGGCGGCAGCGGGCGCCGGGGCCCGTGGACGCTGAACTCGGTCGGCAGGCCGGCCCGTCGGGAGTCGGCGACCAGCCGGTCGAGGTCCTCGACGCCCGGCTGCGGCTGCGCCGGCGCGTCCTGGTCCTCCGGCTCGTCGCCGGCCCGCAGCACGTCGAGGAGCTGGCGCATCTCGCGCAGGGCGAGCCGCCCGGAGGACTCCAGGGTGACGAGTGCCTCCCGGGCCACCTCCGGTGTGCCGAGGTTGGCCCGGGCGCCGCCGGCCATCAGCTGCATGGTGGTGATGTGATGGGCCACGATGTCGTGCAACTCCCGGGCGATGCGGCGCCGTTCCTCGGCCACCGCCCGATCGGCCAGCAGCCGCCGGTTGGCCTCCACCTCCCGCTGCCAGCGGTTGACCACCAGCGCGGCGCCGGCGACGATCCCCGCGGACAGCGGCGCCGACACGGCGTTCTGCCAGGACGGGACGTGGCCGGCCGACTGGCTCAGCAGCGTCACCGCCACCGTCGCCACGACCGCGACCGCCGTCACCGGGCCGGGGCAGGACCTGGCGACCGTGAACAGCGCGACCACCAGGACGGCGCCGAAGTGGCTGGGCAGCGGCAGCGTCAGGGCGGCGGCCGCGTCGAGCGCCAGTGCGGCGGCCAGCGCCGTGACCGGGTGGCGGCGCCGGGCGAGCAGCGGCGCCGCGGCCAGCCCGACGAGCAGGAACCCGGCCACGCTGACGTCGGGCCCGCCGTCGGCGGACGAGCCGCTGCCGGGCGGGGCGAAGAAGACGTAGCTGAGCAGGTTCAGCGCGCAGGCCCCGCCGGCCACCAGGGCGTCGTTGCGGGTCAGCGGGGGCTCGGCGCCCCCGGCGTCCGGCCGTGGCCGGGCGCCGTCGGGCCCGGTGTGTCGGCGCCTGTGCATGGTGGTTCTCCCTGTGTCCGGCTTCTCCGCCTCCGGGCCAGCGTGTCACAGCCGCGGTGGGGGCGGCACCGGCGGCCCCGGAACCGGGCTCCTCGCCCGGCGGCCGGGACAGGGTCGCTGACCAGCACCGGGACGGCCTCCGGGGCCGCGCCGGGGACTGCGCCCGGGCCGCGGCGGGGCCGGGCGGACGGCGGCGACCGGGACCGCGACCAGGACCAGGACCAGGGTCCTGGGTCCCCGACCGCGGCAGGACCCAGGCCCCCTCCCCGGATCCTCCGTCGCCAGGACGCCGACGGGACGGTCCGGGTGATGGTCTGGAGTCCGGCCGGGAGCCCCCGGTCCGAGGGTCCGTCCCCGAACCCCCGTCGCCCCGCGGACGCGGGTCGGCAGACGGACCCGAGCCCCGTGACAGCCCGTCCGTCGGAGGACAGCACGTGATCCGCGCCCTGACCCGATTCTCGACCAGACACCCGTGGAAGGTCATCGCCCTGTGGGCGGTGCTGGGCTTCGCCCTGGCCGGCCTCGCCCCGTCGCTGATGGCCCGGGTGACCGAGAGCCAGACCGGGGACTTCCTGCCCCGCAGCTACGACTCGGCCGCCGCGCTGCGGATCGCCGAGGAGCAGTTCGGGGTCGACCCGGACGCCACCACGGTCACCGTGCTGGTCGCCCGGGCGGACGGCAAGGCCCTCGGGGCCGCCGACGAGGAGCGGGTGAAGGCCGAGGCGGCGAAGCTGGCCCAGCGCCGGGTCGTCATGCCCAGGGCGGACGACCGGCCGCAGTTCCTCGTCCCCGACCGCTCCCAGACGCCCCGGATCGCCCCGGCGATGGTGGCTCCCGACCGGAGCTTCGAGCTGCTCTCCGTGGAGCTGGTCGGCAACGCCGCCGACGAGGGCGTCCAGGGGGTGTTCCGCAGCTTCCGGGACTCGGCCCGGACGCAGTTCGCCGAAGCCGGCCTGCGCACCGGGTTCACCGGGAGCCTCGCCGAGGTCGTCGACGGCGCCGACGCGCACGGGACGGCGGCCAAGGTCGGCGGCATCCTGGTCACGGTGCTGATCGTCGTGCTCAACGTGCTGGTGTTCCGCAGCGTGCTGGCGGCCCTGCTGCCGCTGCTCGCGGTGGCCGTCATCGGCGGTGTGGCGGGGGGAGCGGTCGCCGGCCTGGCGCTGCTCACCGGACGCAAGCTCGACGCGAGCACCCCGTCGCTGATCAGCGTCGTCCTGCTCGGCATCGGCATCGACTACCTGCTGTTCCTGCTGTTCCGCTTCCGCGAGCACCTGCGGGCCCGGCCCGAGCAGCCGGCCCGGGAGGCGGCCGCGCAGGTCGCCGGCCGGGTGGGCGGCGCGATCACCTCTGCGGCGCTGACCATCGTGGCCGCGTTCGCCACCCTGGGCCTGGCCAGCTTCGGGCAGTTCCGCTCCCTGGGCCCCGCGATCGCCGCGGCGGTGCTGGTGATGCTGCTCGGCAGCCTGACCCTGATGCCGGCGCTGCTCGCGGCCGCCGGGCGCCGGATGTTCTGGCCCTCCCGGTCGCTGCGGCGGGTGCCGGCCGCCGGCCGCGCCGGTCGCTTCGGCCTGCTGGTCGCGCGCCGGCCGCTGACGGTGCTGACCGCCTCCCTGGCACTGCTGGGCGCGCTCGCCGCCGGCCTGATCGGCATCCGGATGGACTACGGCCGGGGCGACTCCGGCTCCGGGACCCCTGCCGCGGCCACCGCGACGGAGATCTCCCGCGCCCTGCCCGCCGGCGTGTCGGACCCGACGAGCGTCTACGTCGCCGCCACCGACGGCGCGCTCCTCACCACGGCCCGGCTCGACGAGCTCTCCCGGGCGCTCACCCGGGTCGAGGGGGTGGGCCAGGTCGCACCGACCGTCCTGAACCAGGACCACCGTGCCGCCAGGATCGACGTCTACCCGACCGTGGACCCGCAGAGCCCGCAGGCCCGCGAGCTCGCCTCCGGACCGGTCCGGGACGCCGTGGCCCGGCACACGCCGGCCGGGACCCGGGCCCACGTGGGCGGGACGGCGGCGATCTTCGCCGACGTCGCGACGGCCGTCGACCACGACCTGAGGATCGTGTTCCCGGTGGCGGCCGCACTGATCGCACTGATCCTGCTGCTGCTCCTGCGCAGCCTGCTCGCACCGGTCGTCCTGATGCTCGCCGTCGGGCTCGGCTTCGCCGCGACCCTCGGCGCCGCCACGCTGCTGTTCCAGCACTCCCTGGGCAGGCCGGGGGTCAGCTTCACCCTCCCGCTGGTGCTGTTCCTGTTCGTCGTGGCGCTGGGCACCGACTACAACATCCTGATCACCGACCGGATCCGGGAGGAGATGCAGCGGCCCGGTCCGGCGCGCGCCGCCGTCGCCCGCGCCGTCCGGCACACGACCCCGGCCATCGCGACCGCCGGCCTGGTGCTGGCCGGCTCGTTCGCCACCCTCGCCACGACGCCGGGCAGCGAGCAGATCGCCTTCGCGATGGCGCTCGGCATCATGCTCTCGGCGCTGGTGCTCTCCCTGCTGCTGGTGCCCGCCGTCGCGGCCCTGCTCGGCCGGGCGATCTGGTGGCCGGTCCGCCCCCGGCCCGCCGCGGCTGCGCCCGCCTGGACGCCCCCGGAGCCGTCGGCCGGCGAGCGGAGTGACCACTCGTACGCCGACTCCCGTTCCTGGTCACACATGTGAGGAAATCTCGACGCGGAACGCCCGGGCCACGGCCCGGGCGTTCCGCGCTGCGCGCCTCCGTGCGTCCCGCTGCGCCCCGGTCGGCAGGTGCGGGGCGGTGCGGGGACGCGCGGTCAGTGCGGTGAGTCGGCGGGGAAGGGCGCGGGGTAGGCCTCGGCGAAGTCGGCCGAGCGGGCGACCTCGCGCCACTTCGTGTCCTCCTCCAGGAGTCGGCGGTCCATGGCGATGGAGCCCTCGGCCGCGTTGACCCCGAGCGGCAGGTGGTGGGGGACGTCGTTCCGCTTGGCCATCCGGACGAGGATCCCGGCGGCGCGGACGGGGTCGCCGGCGGCGCCGTCGCCGCTCTGCCGCAGGCGCTGGTTGACGGCGCCCACCGTCTGCGCGTAGGCCTCCGGGATGTCGTGGACGACCATCGAGGAGCCGGCCCAGTCGGTGCGGAACCCGCTGGGTTCGACGACCAGCACCTTCACGCCGAAGGGCGCCGTCTCGGCGCGCAGGACGCGGCTGAACCCGTCGATGGCGAACTTGGCGGCCTGGTAGGACGCGATGCCGGGGGAGCCGCCGACCCGCCCGCCCATCGACGAGAACTGCATGACCAGCCCGCCCTTCTGCTCGCGCAGCAGTGGGATCGCGGCCTTGGTGACGTGGTAGACGCCCCAGAAGTTCGTCTCGAACTGGGCGCGGAAGTCGGCGTCCTCGGTGGTCTCGATCGGCGACACGTTGGCGTAGCCGGCGTTGTTCACCAGGACGTCGATCCGGCCGAAGCGGCGGTGTGCCTCGGTGAGTGCCGTGCGGGCGGCTTCCGGGTCGGTGACGTCCAGCGCGAGCGGGAGGATCCGGTCGCCGAACTCTTCGGCGAGGTCGGCCAGTTGCTCGGGCCGACGGGCGGTCGCGGCCACCCGGTCACCGGCCTCCAGGGCGGCGCGGACGAGGGTGCGGCCGAAGCCGCGGGAGGAGCCGGTGATGAACCAGGTCTGTTCCATGCCGTTAGTGAAACACTGTTGCGGTAATAGTGCAACGCCGTTGCGCTAACATGGATGGGTGGAGACATCGGAGTTTCAGCGGGCCCGCTCGCCCGAGGCCAAGCGCCGGCGCGAGGCCGCGATCCTGGAGGCGGCCCGGTCGCTCGGCCGGGAGCGCGGGATCAGGGACGTCACCCTGACGGACATCGCCGCCGCCGTGGGCATGCACAAGTCCGCGCTGCTGCGGTACTTCGAGACCCGCGAGGAGATCTACCTGCGGCTGACCGCGGAGGGCTGGCAGGAGTGGTCCGACGCCCTGTCCGCGCGGCTGAGGGAGACCACCGACCCGGGCCCGGCGGCCGTGGCCCGGGCGTTCGCCGCCACCCTCGCGGCCCGCGGCATGTTCTGCGACCTGCTCGCGCACGCCCCCCTCAACCTCGAACGCAACGTCTCGCTCGACGCGGTGCGCGCGTTCAAGCTCGCCACGCTCGCCGCCCGCGGGCCGATCACCGAAGCCGTCCGTGAGCACCTGCCCGGCCTGGACGAGCAGGACGTGGTCGACCTGGTCGCCACCGCCGTCTCCCTGGCCGGGGCGCTGTGGCAGATCGCCAACCCGGGCGCGGAGGTCGCCGCCCTCTACCGCAGCGACCCCCGGCTGGCCCACGCCGTGGTCGAGGTCGAGCCCCGGCTCGCCCGCATCCTGACCGCCACCGTCACCGGGCTGGTGCGGTCCGGCTGAACGCCCGGGCCGATCGGGGCCGGAGCGTGGTTCAGGGCCTCCCGTCCGGGCCCACCGGCCACCCGATCCCGCCGGTCACACCGTGTGCCCGGTGCCGGGCGCGGAGCCCCGGTCCTCGGCGGCCGCGCCACGGCACAGGCCGAACCGGGCGAGCAGACGGTCGACGTCCTCGGCCGTGCCCTCGACGGCTATCGGGCCGTCGACGCGCAGGGTCAGGTGGGCGAAGCGGGGCGCCAGCTCGGCGAGCGCGGCCCGCGGGTCCTCCAGGTCGTCACCCCCGCCGACGGCCAGCTCCCGGAGGGCCAGGGACTCCAGCCCGGCGAGGACCGGGGAGTCGGCGAGCGCCGACAGGACCTCGATGGACGGGGCGTCGAACTCCACCCTGCCGAGGTCGAGGTGCCTGAGCGCGGGGTACGGTGCCGCCGCGAGCTCGTCGAGCTGCTCCACCGGGCAGCCGACTCCGAACACGTCGCAGCCGAAGTCGACTTCCAGGGACGCCAGTTCGGGAAGGTGGCCGAGGGCGAAGACGGAGCCGTCCGAGACGGCCGGGCCGCGGACCCGCAGCCGGGTCAGACCGTCGTGGTCCACCGAGTGGAACAGGAAGGCGCCCTCGAGCTCCAGGGTGCGCAGGGCCGGGAGCGAGCCCCACATCGCGGTCTGCACGAGGCCCCGGTCGTGGTGCTCCAGCGGATCGAGCCGACGCCCCGTCGAGGCCGTGCCGTCCTCGTAGAGGAACTCGAACCCGTAGCCGAAGTACAGGTGCTCCAGCCGCGGGAACGGGCGTGCGGCGACGGCGCGCGCGGCCGGCTCCGCGGAACGGTGGTAGTCGGTGAGGTGCAGCTCCAGGACCCGCAGCCGGCGCGCGGCGGGGTGGGCGAGCAGCGCGCCGATCAGGGCGCCCTCCCACTGCTCGGGGTCGGCCGGGTCGGGGCCCTCCGGACCGGCGGCCGGGGCCGGGCACTCCGAGCGGAGGCGCCCCACCAGCTCGCCCCGCTGCGCGCGGGTGTCCCCGGCGAGCCGGAAGCACGCCTCGTCGAGGAAGCCGCGGCTCCAGGTGAAGCGCCAGGAGCCGTCCTCCCGCAGCGCGCCCAGCCCCAGCCGCCGCTCCACCTCCCGGTAGGCGGCGGCGAGTTGCTCCCGGTCCTGGTCCGTGCCGCCTGCGCTCCCGCAGCGGTGCTCCAGCCGGATCGCCGCGCCGCGCGGGTCGCCGGCGTCCGACAGTCGCTGCGCGTAGGCGAGCCACGGCTCCCAGTCCGCCGTCCGGGCGCCGACCGCCCCCGTGCCGGGCGCATCCTCCGGGAGGGGTGCATCGTCGAAGAGGTGCGCATCGGAGAGGTGCGTGCCGAAGTAGTCCATCCGTCCTCCGCAGGTGGCCGGCGGTCTCGGGCCTGATCCGGACGCGCCGGGGTCCACGGTAGGGTCCGTCGCCGACACGGTGCAGGGCCGTCCGGTCCCTGGCGCTCCGTCAGGAGTGGTCGTGCCAGGAGATCGCCGCGATCCGCCAGCCCCCGGAGGTCCTGACGAACTGGATCGCCTTGCTGCCGGTGCCCTCGTACGGTGCGCCGTCGAGCACCCCGGACTTGCGGTACTCGCAGAAGCGCGAGGCGATGTCCCCCGCGACGTCCGTCCGCTCGGAGGTCTCCCACTCGGAGAACTCGACGAGCCGGCCGCCCGTCAGCAGCTCCTCGCGCGGCGCGATGAACTGCTCCACCGAGTAGACCGTCAGCTCCGGCCCGGTACGGAAGATCACGCCCTCCGGCAGCACCAGCCGGCGGATCCGCGCGACGTCGGGGGCCTTGCCTCCCCGGTTGTCGAAGGCGCCGAAGAACTCGGCCGTCACCGCGTCGATCTCACCCTTGGACATGGCCCCGACGGTAACACCCGCCCTCCTGGCCCGTCCTGCGGCCCCGGACCGGCCGGACGACCCGGCCGGTCCCGCCCCCGCCCCCGCTCCGGAAGCGGGAACGGGCCCAGGGCGGGCCCTACGCCTCCTGGCGGTCGATCTCGCTCTCCCGGACCAGCCAGAGGGCGAGCACGGCGCCCACCAGGCTGACCACCCCGCCGAGCATCAGCACCAGGTTGAGGCCGTCGAGGAAACCGGCGCGGGCGGCGGCGGTCGCGGCCGCCCGGGCCGGCTCGGGGAGGGCGGTGAGCGCCTGCTGGAGGCTGCCGGAGGAGGCGGCCTCGATGAGTTCGCGCGGACGGGCCCCCTCCGCGGTCGGTGAGCCCGCCGTCAGCTCGCGGATCCGGTGCGAACCCCGCCCGACGAAGATCGCCCCCCAGACGGCGATGCCGACCGCGATGCCGACCTGCCGGAAGGTGTCGTTGATGCCGGCCGCCATGCCGCTGCGCTCCTTGGGCACCACGCTCACCGCGACGTCGGCGATCACCGGGTTGATCAGGCCGACGCCCGCGCCGCCGACCAGGAAGCCGGGCAGCAGCCCGGTCCAGGTGTCGGTGGGCTGGATGTCGCCCATCAGCAGCAGGCCCGCGCCGACCGCGACGAGGCCGACGAAGAGCATCAGCCGGGCCGGCACCCGGGAGAGCAGCACCCCGGCCAGCGGCGCGACCAGGAAGCTGAGCACGGTGATCGGCAGGTAGCGCACGCCCGCCGCGAACGGCGAGAGCCCGAGGTAGTCCTGCAGGTAGAGCGTCAGGTAGAGGAAGAGGGCGAACAGCGAGCTGGAGACGGCGAACGCGGCCAGCTGCACCCCGGTGAACGCGTGCCGGCGGAACAGCCCGAGCGGCAGCATCGGCTCCGGGACCCGGCGCTCGATCACCACGAACACGGCCAGCAGGACGGCCGCGCCGACGAACAGTCCGACGATCAGCGCGCTGCCCCAGCCTTCGGCGTTGCCGCGCACCAGCGCGAGGACGAGCAGGAACAGTCCGCTGCTGAAGGCCGCGACCCCCGCCCAGTCGATCCTGGTCGCGTTGGGGTCGCGGCTCTCCGCCAGCTTGAGGTAGGTGACGGCCAGGGCGGCCACCCCGATCGGCACGTTGAGGTAGAAGATCCACTCCCAGCCGAGCGAGCTGGTGAGCGCCCCGCCGATGAGCGGTCCGACGGCGACCGCCACCCCGATCGTCGCGCCGTAGACGCCCATCGCCGTCCCGCGCTCGCGGCCCGGCGGGAACTCCTGCGCGACCAGGGCCAGCGAGACCGCGAACATCACCGCGCCACCGACCCCCTGCACGGCCCGCGCGACGTTGAGGAAGGTCGGGTTCGGGGCCAGCGCGCAGAGCAGCGAGGCTCCGGAGAAGACCACCAGCCCGGCGGCGAAGGCGCGGCGCCGCCCGAGCCGGTCGGCCAGCGAACCGGCCGTCAGCACCAGGGTCGCCAGCGACAGGGCGTAGGCGTCGAACACCCACTGCAGGTCGGTGAAGCTCGCGTTCAGGTCCTCGCGGATGGACGGCAGGGCGACGTTGACCACGGTGATGTCGAGCAGGAGCATGAACGTCGCGACCGAGACGGCGATCAGCGTCCACCACTTGCGTTGCACGGCTGCCGGTCTCCTCAGGCTTCGACGGGGCGCACGGATCCGCCGGCCTGCGTGCGGGTGGCGGTGCCGTCGACCGTACGCACCGCCACCGCCCCGACCCCGGCGGAGGCGTTCCGACGCGCCCGGGCAGTCCCCGTCCGGTCCATGGGGGAGGGCCGTCCTCGGCCGCTCGTCCGGCGTCACCGGGCCCTCAGACGATCAGGACGCGGCGCCCGCGGGTGTGGCCGGCCTGGCTGTCGACGTGCGCCGCCGCGGCGTCGGCGAGCGGATAGGACTTCTCGACGGGGATGTGGAGCGCTCCCCGGGCGATCAGGCGGACGGCTTCGGCGAGCGCGGCGGGCACGCTGCCGGCCGTGCCGGAGAACCGGACGCCGTGCTCGGGTGCGCCGAGATCGGCGATCGAGACGACCCTGCGCGGATCCCCGGTGAGCTCGACGAGCTCGCGGATGACACCCGAGCCGGCCAGGTCGAGCGCGGCGTCGACGCGGCCGAGCCGCCGTACGCGCTCGACCCAGCCCTCGCCGTACGTCGTCGCGGCGGCCCCGAGGCTCCGCAGGTAGTCCTGGTTCGCGGCTCCGGCCGTGCCGATGACCGCGATGCCGCGGTCGCGGGCGATCTGCAGCACCGCCGATCCGACGCCCCCGGCCGCGCCGCTGACCAGCAGGGTCTGCCCCGGCCGCACTCCGACCTCGCGGAGGACACGCAGTGCGGTCTCCACCACGGACGGGTACCCGGCGGCCTCCGCGAAGCCCAGCCCGTCGGGCATCCGGGCCCAGGCCGACAGCACCGCGAACTCGGCGTAGGTGCTCGACCCCTCGCCGAACACGCGGTCGCCGACGGCGACCCCCTCGACGCCCGGCCCGACCTCGTCCACCACCCCGGCGGCGTCCAGCCCGACTCCGGACGGGAACGCGATCGGGTGGGCCTTCAGGGCCTGGCCCTCACGGATCCGCCAGTCGACGGGGTTGACGCCCGCGGCCCGCACGGCGATGCGTATCCGGCCCGGGCCCGGGTGGGGCTCCTCGGCGTCCACGAGGCGCAGGACGTCCGGTCCGCCGAACTCGGCGAAGTTCACTTTCCTCATGCCCGCCACCGTAGGACTAACGGTAAGGTTTTCGCAACGGTTAGGAATTCCTAGCTGGTAGGGTCGGCGCATGCTGCCCCCCGGACGCCGCGAGCGCAAGAAGGCCGAGACCCGGCGGAAGATCGCCGACACCGCCCGGCGACTCTTCCTGGAGCGCGGATACGACGCGGTGGGCATCCGTGACGTGGCCGCCGAGGCCGACGTGGCGGTGACCACGGTCTTCGCCCACTTCGCCTCGAAGGAGGCGCTGGTCTTCCAGCAGGACCAGGAGTTCGAGCAGGGGCTCGTCCGGGCGGTCACCGACCGGACGCCCGACGAGCCGCTCGTCCCCGCGCTGCGCCGCGAGGTCCTGGCGCTGGTGCGGCACTGCACGGCCGACGGCTCCGCACCGATCCGGCGGATGATCGAGGCGTCACCGGCCCTGCGCGCCTACGAGGACTCGATGATGCTGCGCCACGCGCAGGCGCTGGCCGCGGCCGTCGCCGCCGATCCCGGGCAGCCGCGGAGCGCGACGGCCTGCCGGGCGCTCGCGAGGTTCGCGGTCGACGCCTACGGGCTGGCCCGGGAGGCCGACGATCCGCAGGAGGCGGTGGACGAGGTCTTCCGGATGATCGGGGCCGCCTGGGGCGCCGCAGCCCCGGCCGTCACCCCGGCCGCGGGCACTGCCACCGGCAGCTGAGTCCCGGGCGCCGTCCGGCAGGGAGCAGTGGGCCGGTGGGTCGACGACGGACCTACGCGTCCTCCGGCCAGTCGTCGTCCGGCCAGTCGTCCAGGGACCAGACCGGCGCGACGGCGCCGCTGCCCGCGCCGCCCGGCTGCGGGAACTGCTCGGCCCAGATGATCTTGCCCTGGGGGGTGTACCGGACGCCCCAGCGCTCGGTGAGCCGGGCGACCAGGAACAGGCCGCGGCCGCCCTCGTCGTCGGCGACGGCGTACCGCAGGTGCGGGGCGGTGCTGCTGGTGTCCGACACCTCGCAGATCAGCGTGCGGTCGTACAACAGCCGCACCGTGATCGGGCCCGTCCCGTAGCGGATCGCGTTGGTCACCAGCTCGCTCAGCACCAGTTCGGTGACGAAGGCGGCCTCGTCCAGACCCCACGCGGTGAGCTGGCGGGTCGCCCGGGCCCGGGCCCCCGCCACGGACTCGAAGGCCGGGTCCACCTCCCACTCGACGATCCGCTCGGGTTCCAGCACCCGGGTGCGGGCCACCAGGAGGGCGATGTCGTCGGTCTGGCGGGCGGGCAGCAGCGCCTCCAGCACCGCGTCGCAGACGTCCTGCGGGGACCGGCCGGCATGGCCCAGCGACGCACTGAGGACGTCCAGCCCGATGCCGAGGTCGCGGCTGCGGTCCTCGACGAGACCGTCGGTGTAGAGCACCAGGCTGCAGCCCGGCGGCAGCCGCACCTCCAGCGCCTCGAAGGGCATCCCGCCCAGGCCGAGCGGCGGGCCGGCGGGCAGGTCCAGGAGCTCCACCGTGCCGTCCGGGTGCACCACGGCGGGCGGCGGGTGGCCCGCCCGGGCCAGGACGCAGGTCGCGGTCGTGGGGTCGTAGATGGCGTAGAGGCAGGTGGCGCCGGTGATCGCGAGCGCGCCCTCCACCGCGGACGTCTCCTGGTCGATGTGGGAGACCAGGTCGTCCAGGTGCCCGAGCAGCTCGTCCGGCGGCAGGTCCAGGGTGGAGAAGTTCTGGACGGCGGTGCGCAGCCGGCCCATCGTCGCGGCCGCGTGGAGGCCGTGGCCGACCACGTCGCCCACGACCAGCGCCACCCGGGTGCCCGACAGCGGGATGACGTCGAACCAGTCGCCGCCGACCCCGGCCTGGGCGGGCAGGTAGCGGTACGCGACGTCCAGGGCGTTCTGCTCGGGCAGCGCGCGCGGCAGCAGGCTGTGCTGCAGCGTGACGGCCATCGTGTGCTCGCGGGTGTAGCGCCGGGCGTTGTCGATGGACACCGCGGCCCGGGCGGCCAGTTCCTCGGCCAGCGACAGGTCGTCCTCGTCGAACGGCACCTGGTCGCGGCCGCGCCAGAAGGAGGCGACGCCCGTCAGCACGCCCCGGGCCGTCAGCGGCACGGCGATCAGCGACACCAGGCCGAACTCCACCACCGCCCGGGTGCGCTCGGCGTCCTGCCGGCGCCACCCGGCGTCGGCCGCCACCTCGGGGACGAGCGCGGAGCGACCGCTCACGAAGCCCTCCGCGTGCGGCGTGCTCCCGGCCCAGGTGACCAGTTCCCCCGGTGGGTAGAGCGGGGCGTCGTTGCGCACGCCCGTCACCGCCACCCGCCGCAGCTCGACCGGGGCGCCGACCGTCAGCGGGTGCGGCTCGTCGCCGTGCAGGACGTCGTCGGCGAGGTCGACGGTGGCGTAGTCGCAGAACTCCCTGGCGGCCGTCCGGGCGAGCTCCTCCGCGGTGCGCCGGACGTCCAGGGTCGTGCCGATCGACATGCTCGCGTCGTAGAGCAGCCTCAGCCGGCCGCGGGCGACCTCGGCCTTCCCCGCGAGGGCGAGCAGCTCGGTGGAGTCGCGCAGGGTGGTGACGCTGCCGGACGGGCCGCCGCCACTGTCGGTGGGGCGGGTGTTGACGGCCAGCAGGAGGTCCCCGACGGGGAGTACCTCGTCGCTCACCGAGCGTCCGGAGAGCAGCAGTTCGGTGGTGCGGGCGTCGAGGCCGAGGTCGGTGACGGCGCGGCCCTCGACGTCGGGCGGCAGGTCGAGCAGCCGGCGGGCCTCGTCGTTGGCGAGCCGGACGGTACCGTCGCCGCCGACGATGGCCACGCCCTCGCGCACCGCGTGCAGCACCGCGTCGTGGTGCTCGTACATGCGGGTCATCTCCTCGGGGCCCAGCCCGTGGGTCTGCCGCAGCAGGCGTCTGCTCACCAGCGCCGTCCCGGCCGTGGCCAGGCCGAGCGCGACCGTTCCGGCCCCCAGGACGACCGGCAGCTGGTGGTTGATCGCGCTACTCACGTTGGCGACCTTCATCCCGGAGGAGACGATGCCCACCACCGCGCCGTTGGGGTCCTCCACCGGGACGACCACCTGGTACTCCTCGCCGAGCGGGCCGTGCACCTGCTCGACGGTGACCTTGCCCTCCAGCGACGGCTCGATGGTGCCGACGAACTTCTTGCCGATCTGCTCCGGCTCGGGGTGGGTGTAGCGGATGCCGTTCCGGTCGGTCACCACGATGAAGTCGACCTGGGCGTCCTTGCGGGCCGCCTCCGTCAACGGCTGGAGCACCGCGCTGGGGTCGGGGCCCTGCATCGCCGCCACCAGCCCGGGGCTGTGGGCGAAGGCCTCGGCCGCGGCGAGCGAGCGGTCACGCGCCGCGTCGAACCGGTCGCTGCGGGACTGGATCAGCAGCGCGACGACCGCCGCCACCACCAGCAGCACCACGATCGACACCTGCAGCAGGAACATCTGCCCGGCGACGCTGCGCAGGCTCATCATCGACCGCAGGGGTCGCACCGACTGCTCCCGTGCCCCCGCGCGTCGGTCGCCCCGCCCACGACGGCCACCCGGCCGACGCCGCGGCGGCCGGGGGGCGGGGCCCGTGTCTCTGGCCATACACCCATGGTCCCCCCGCGCACGACCGGGACACCTCGCGGGGGTCGCGCGGTGCGACGGGTGGGGTGCCACGGGCGCGGCCCGTGCCCGCGGGTCAGTGCGCCAGGGCGGTGACCACGCGGTGGATCAGGTCGCGGCGCCCGGCCCGGTCGGCGCTGCCCAGGACCGTCAGGACCTCGGGGTTGGAGGCCGACCACAGCATCGCCACGTGCACCAGCAGGGCGAACAGGACCTGGGGCTCGAACCGGGTCGAGATCAGCCCCCGGGCCTGCGCCTCGGCGATGGCGGCGCTGCGGCCGCGCACCTCGGCGACCCCGAGGTCGTTCAGCGCGTCGCCGTGCTCCAGCCGCTGCCAGGTGATGAGACGGGGCATGTCGGGGTGTTCGGCGTAGAGGTCGCTCAGGCCCGCCGCGAACCCGGGCAGGTCGTCCGCGTCGAACGGCACGCCGACGACGATCTGCTCGACCAGCTCGTTCCAGACGGCGTCGAACAGCCCGGCCTTGTTCCCGAAGTAGTGATAGATCTGCGCCTTGTTGCTGCGCGCGGCGGCGGCGATCCGGTCGACGCGGGCGCCGTGCAGCCCGTGCGCGGCGAACTCGGCCCGCCCGGCCGAGACGAGTCTGCGCCTGGTGGCCTCGGCGTCGCGCTCCATGCACCCAGCTCCTAACCAACCGTTTACTTGACATGCTCTGTCGGGGCACAGTCTAATCAACTAACCGTCTAGTTGAATAGGGTCGCGGGCGCGCACCCGGGGGCAGGGGAGGGATCCGGGCTTGGAACCGGGCGTGGTGATGGTCGGTCGGGACGGCGAGCGGGAGCAGTTGTCCGCGTTCGTGCGGGCCCCCGGCGGAGCGGCCCTGGTGCTCCGGGGAGAGGCGGGCGTCGGCAAGAGCACCCTGCTCGACCTGGCCGCGCGGCTCGCGGCTGAGGACGGGCACTTGGTGATCCGGGCCACCGGGGTGGAGGCGGAGGCCGAGCTGCCCTACGCCGGGCTCCACCAGATCCTCCACCCGCTGCTCCCGGTCGGCGCACACGCCGGTGGACAGCCCGGCGGACAGGCCGGTGAACAGCCCGGCGAGCACCCCGGCGATCCGTCCGGCGATCCGTCCGACGGATCGTCGGAAGGGTCGTCGAACCACGCGTCCAGGGCCGCCCTCGACGCCGCCTTCGGCCGGATGGAGGGCCCGCCGCCGCCCGTCATGGCCCTCGGCATCGCCGTGCTCAAACTGCTGTCCCGGGCGGCCTCGAAGCGTCCGCTGCTGCTCGTCCTCGACGACGGCCAGTGGCTGGACGAGGCCAGCGCCGACGTCTGCGGATTCGTCGGCCGCCGACTGGCCGGCAGCCCCGGGGTGAAGCTCCTGGTGGCCGTCCGCGGGGACGTCGCCTCGCGGTTCGACACCGCCGCGCTGCCGGAGACGCCGGTCGGGGCGCTCGCCGACGCGGACGCCGCGTGCCTGCTGGACCGGCACCACGCGGGGCTCGGCGAGCGGATCCGCGGCCTCGTCCTCGACCAGGCCCGCGGCAATCCGCTGGCCCTGCTGGAGCTGCCCACCCACCTCGCCTCCCGTCCCGGCCACCACGCGGGGGAGGACCTCCTCGGCCCGCACGGCGTCCCGCTGCCCCGGCGGATCCAGGAGATCTACGCCGTCCGCCTCGCCGGACTCGACGACACCGTCCGGAGGGAGCTCCTGACGGGCGCCCTCGACGGTGCGACGGCCCGGTCCGGCGACGGCCCGGGCCCGACCCCGACCGCGCGGTACCGCATGCGCGGCGTCGACGCGGCGGTGGCGTGCGGCCTGCTGGTCGTCGAACCGGCCACCGGCGACCTCGCGTTCCGCCACCCGCTGGTGCGCTCGAGCGTCGTCCAGCTGGCCACCACCGACCAACGCCGGGACGCGCACCGGGTGTTGGCCCGGGTGCACCGGGAGAGCCCGGAGCGGCGCGCCACCCACCTGGCGGCCGCCACCGTCGACCCCGACGAGCGGGTGGCCGCAGCCCTGGAGGCCGCGGCCCGGTCGGCGACCCGGCGGGGCGGCGCGCGGATGGCCGTGTCCTGGCTGACCCGTGCCGCGGAACTCAGCGAGAACCGCTCCGACCGCTCCCGGCGGCTGGGTGACGCGGCGTACGTCGCCGGGCAGGCGGACCGCCTCGGCCAGGCCCGCAGCCTCGCCCTGGCCGCGTCCGCGCCCGGTGCGGAGGAGAACCCCGCCGCGGTCCTCGCCAACGCCTACCTGGCGCTGTACCAGGACGGCGACGTCCGGGCCACCCACCACCAGGTCGCCGCGGCGGTGGAGCGACTGCGCGACGGCCGCGCCCCGGACGGGGGCGTTCCGGGCGGCCCGGGCGCCGCCGACGGCCCGGTGGCCCCGGACGGCCCGGACGGCCCGGTGCGGCGCGACGAGGTGCTCGACCGGCTGGTCAGCCTCCTGCTCGCCGTCAGCCAGTACGACGGCAGCCCCACCGCCTGGCAGCGCACCCACGAGGTCCTCGGGTCCCTCGGCGAGCTCGCCACCGAGCGGGCCCGGATGTACGGCAGCACGTGGAGCGACGTGGTCCGGCACGGCGCCGGCTGGTGCGCTCCGGTGGAACGGGCCGGGGCCGTGCTGGAGGACCAGGACCCGTGGGACGTGACGCGGCTGGCCGTGTCCGCCTACCACCTCGACGTCCTGAGCCCGCTGCGCCCGTACCTGGAGCGCGTCGTGGACCGTGAGCTGGACACCGGGGCGATGTCCAGCGGCATCGTGATGCTGCACCTGATCATGCTCGACCAGATGGGGCTCGGTCAGTGGGAGGCCGCCGAGCGCACCGGACACCGCGCCCTGGCCCTGTCGGCCGAACGCGGCCACGGACTGTTCGCCCACCAGGCGCGGGCCTACCTCGCCCAGCTCGCGGCCGTGCGCGGGCGGGCGGAGGAGGCGCGCGACCTCCAGGCCGCGGTCGACGCGTGGGCCCGCCCGCGCGGCATCGGGTTCCTGACCCAGATCGCGGACGCGGTCGGCGCGACCACCGCACTGAGCGCCGGCGACTACGAGACCGCGTTCCTGTACGCCATCGGCATCACGGCGCCGGGGGCGTTCCGCCCCTACGCCTACCAGGCGTCCAGGACGCTGCTCGACCTGGTCGAGGCGGCCCTGCACACCGGGCGCGTCGACCAGGCCCGGGCCCACGCGCTGGCCGCGCGCGACGCCGGCCTGCCCGAGCTCTCGCCCCGCCTGGCCCTGATCACCTTCGGGGCGCTCGCGATGACGGCCGACGACGAGGCGGAGGCGGCGGAGCTGTACGCCCGGGCCCAGTCCCACCCGGCCGCCGAGCGGTTCCCGTTCGAGCTGGCCCGGATCCGTCTCGCGCACGGGATCCGGGTGCGCCGCGCCCAGGGCGGCGCGGCGGCCCGCGTCACCCTCTCCCAGGCGGCCGAGACGCTCGACCGCCTCGGCGCCACCGCGTGGGCCGAGCGGGCCCACGCGGAACTGCGGGCCGCCGGCGTGGTGCCCCACACGGCCGCGCCCGCCCCGGTCCAGCTGACCTGGCAGGAACGCCGGATCGCCGAGCTGGCCGCCCGGGGCCTGACGAACAAGGAGATCGGGGACCAGGTGCGGCTGTCCCCCCGCACGGTCGGTTCCCACCTCTACCGGGCCTTCCCGAAGCTCGGCATCACCACGCGCGCCGCCCTGCGCGACGCCCTGACCGGACTGGCCGACCGCGCCACCGCGCCCTGACCACGCCGGGACCGGGGCCCGACTGCGGCCCCGACCGTAGCGGCCCGGCTCCGCGGGGAGTCCGCGGGGCCGGGCCGGTGGGTGGGGCCGGTCGGGTCAGTGCTGCCAGACCCGCACGTAGTCGACCTGCATGTCGGCGGGGGCGACGGCCGGGTACTTGGCGTCGACCGCATTGTCGAGGATCAGGTACATCGGCGCCGAGGTGATGCCGGAGGTGATCTGTCCGACCTTCACACCGTCGTAGTAGTAGGTGACCGAGCCCGGCGCCCACTCGGCGCCGTAGGTGTGCCAGCCGCTGAAGTCGCCGTGGGCGCACGATCCGGGGCCGCCGGCGTCGGAGTGGAAGTGGTAGCAGGCGTCGCCGCCCAGACCCTCCATCACGTCCAGCTCGCCGTCGGTCGGCCAGTTCTGGCCGTCCGCCCAGAAGGCCGGCCAGTTGGCGACCTGCGAGCCCGACGGCGGCGAGTAGATCCGGGCCTCGAACGCACCGTAGGTGAACTGGGCCTTGCCGTTGGTGTTGATCAGGCCCGAGGTGTACGGGTAGGTCTTGCCGTTCACGGTGGCCGGCTTCTGGGCCACCGCCAGGTGCAGGCTGCCGCCGCTCACCGAGACCTGGGACGGGGAGTACGCCGCGGCCTCCTGGGAGTTCACCGGCTGGGTCGTGCAGGTGCTGCAGCCGAACCAGTTGGGGTTCCACTTGGCGGCGTCGAGCGAGGTGCCGTTGAACTCGTCCGCGAAGACCGGGCGCCAGGAGCCCGAGATGCCCAGCGGGCCGGCGGAGGTGCCGGTGGTGGGGGAGGCCGTGGCGGTCGGCGACAGCGGGGAGGTGGCCGTCGGCGACGGGGTGCCGGTGGCGGTGGGGGAGGGCGTGGCGGTCGCGGTGGCGGTCGGGGACGGCTTCGCGGTGGCGGTCGCGGTGGCGGTGGCGGTCGGCGACGGGGTGGCGGTCGCGGTGGCCGTCGGAGACGGCACGGTGGTGGGCTTCGCCGTGGCCGTGGCCGTGGGCGTGGCCGTGGCCGTGGGCGACGGGCTCGGTGCCGGAGTCGTCACGGCGCCCGAGGTGAAGGTGCTCACCGGGGTCAGGTTGTGCCAGCGGTTGCCGCTCTCGTACGCCACGAAGTAGGTGTACGTGCCGGCCGGGAAGGTGCGGCCCTGCGGCGTGAACGTGAGCTGCGAGGAGGTCAGCGTCGCCGGGATCGCGCCGCGGAAGTCGTCGTGGGTGCCGTCGGCCGCGCGCACCGCGACGGTCAGCGCCTGGACCGCGGTCTGGCGCGTCGCGTGCAGCTTGGCGGTGGCCGTGACCGGGCTGGTGGCGGCGGAGCCGGTCGGCGTGATCGAGAGCGAGTCGACCACCACCGGCTCGGTCGGCGCGCTCGGCATCGCCCAGGCGGCCGCGCCGCTTCCGGTGGCGGCCAGTGCGATCCCGAGGGCGAGGAGACGGCGCCTGGCGCTGGGCGTGCTGCGGCGGTGCTTCGAGTGTCTGGGCATCAGAGGGAGGACCCTTTCGTTCCCCCCTCGACTGCGGACTCGGAGCAGCCTGGGGGAGGAGACGGTCCGTACGCAAGCCCGGTGTCGGGCCGGAGCCGGCGGCATCGATCGTGTACCCGGCGAAGTCTCCTGGTCAGGTGGGGTTTCGGGAGCGCGTCACCGGCGGGCTGTGATACGGCGCACAGCGGAGTGCCCGGTCGCCGCCCGGGCCGGCTCGGAGGGGGCGGCCGAATTCCCTTGGCAGGCTTGCCGGGTGGTGATGTTTGTGGGCAATCCGGACAAATGGCTTGAAGGTCGAGAATCCGTCCACGGGTACCCGCCGCGGCCCGTCCCGTTCCGCCGGGTCCGCGACTGCCCCGTCCTCGACGGGCCATTCGCAAACAGATCTCTAGACGCAATCAGTTTGTCATGCAAACCTGTTCCCATGACGACTCACTCCGCCCCGTCCGCGGGCGATCCCCACCACCTCCTCGCCATGAAGCGGGCGCTGGTCCACCGCGTCCGCCGCGAGCAGCGCGGTGCCTGGTTCGCCCTCCTCGTCTTCGCCGCCGTGCGGTTCGGAGCGGCGCCGGTGGTCCGCTACGGCCAGGGCGGTCACCACCCCGGAGAGCTGCCGCCCGCCATGTGGTACTGGCCGGTGGCGCTGGTGCTCGCCTACACCGCGATCACCTGGTTCTACCTGCGACGCTCCGCCCGCCTCGGGGTGGGCACCCGGGTCGGACCGTACCTGGCGCTGGGCATCGGCCTGGTCGTGCTCATCGCCGCCTACGTGACGTGGCAGGTCCTGCATCCCGGCTCCCTCATCACCTTCCGGGAGCGGTCCCTGCTCTCCGTCGCCTTCGACACGGTGGTGAGCCCGGCCGGCACGATCGGCCTGGCGCTGCTGCTGCTCGCCCGGATCGAGCGGAGCTGGCCGCTCCTCGCCGTCACCTGCGGGTACCTTGGCCTCATGATCCGTTCCGGTGACCATCCCGCCCTGACCCCGTGGGGCTTCCCGGGCATCCTGTTCGAGGGGGGAGTGCTGCTCCTCGGCGGTGTCGGCCTCGCCCTGCTGCAGTGGGTCCAGGGGCGGTCGGCCGCATGACCGGACACCCCACCAGCAGCCTCGACGACGTCGTGCACCAGCGCGTCCGGCTGGGCATCCTCGCCGTGGCCAAGGAGGCCCGGCGGGTGGAGTTCACGTTCCTCCGCAGCACGCTCGGACTCACCGCCGGCAACCTCTCCCAGCACCTCGCGGTGCTGGAGAAGGCGGGCCTGGTCACGATCGACAAGGGTTACGAGGGCAAGCGGGCCCGCACCTGGATCCAGCTCACCAGGGCGGGCAAGAAGGCCCTGCACGACGAGATCGCGACGCTCAAGGCCCTCATCCACCAGCTCGAGGGGCCCGCAGTGCCCGCCGGGCCCGGGGGGCGCGACGGGGAGACCGACCCGGGGCCGGCCGCCGCCCCCGCACCGGGCTGAGCGTCCGGCGCGCCGGGCCGGGCCCTCGGATTTTGGACTAGACCAATGCCGATCCGGTCAACTCCTTCACACCTTCTCCATTCCTCCCGCCGCTCCTCGTAGCGTGGCCACGCCTCGCACAACGCGTGGCCACAGCCCTGGGAGAGCTCTGTGAACTCGCTTACGGCCAAGACCCGTTGGGCCATCGCCCTCGCGGCATCCGCCGCACTCCTGTGCTGCGCCGCACCGGCGGTTGCCGCCGGGCCCGCCGGTGCCGCCGACACCGCCGTCGGCTGGCGGGTGTCCGGCATCGCCGTCAGCGCCGACGGCAACCACGCCTACGTCGTCGCCCAGGACCACGTCGGCAGCGGCCACCCCAACCTCCTGCGCACCGTCGACACCCGCACCGGCGCCGTCGTGGCCCAGACCCTGCTCAGCCAGGACGGCACCGCCGGCCGGCCGGCCCTCAGCCCCGACGGCAACCGGGTCTACGTGCTCGCCGCCGACCAGCTGCTGACCGTCGACCTCGCCACCGGCAGCGTGCCCTTCCGCACGCCCGTCGACGGCCCGCGAGCGCTCGCCGTCAGCGCCGACGGCTCCCGGGTGTTCGTCACCCAGCAGGGCACCTCCGGTCCCGGCCGGGTGCTGGTCTACGACACCTTCGCCCGCTCCTTCACCGGCGCCGTGACGCTGGGCGACCCCGACGTCGACGGGATCGCCCTGCACAACGGCGGCGCCGACGCCTACGTCGCCACCGGCGCGGGCGTCGTCCACCTCGACCTGACCTCCCCCGTCCCGACCGTCACCCGCACCGTCCGGCCGCTCGCCGCCGCGACGGAGGTCACCGCCTCCCGCGAGGGCACCCGCCTCTACGCCCTGGGCAGCCGGTCCGCCCAGGGCTCCGGCTACGAGCTCGACCCCTTCACCGACACCTCCCGCACCGTCTTCACCCTCGGCGGCCCGGCCTCCTCCGCCGACACCCACCTCGTCTCGGTCACCCCGGACGGCAGCCGCCTGTTCGTCCTCAAGGACGGCTGGAAGCCCTCCGCCACCGTCCTGGCCTACGACACCGCCACCAACACCGCCCTCCCCGCCGCCGACCTCACCGGCTTCGGCCTCGACGGCGTGGGCGCCACCGCCCTCGGCCCCGACGGGCACACCCTCTACCTGGCCGGACCGCGCGGCGAGACCAGCTACCTGAAGGCCGTCGCCTTCTGACGCCGCCGCCCGTCAACGGCGCGCCGCGGGCCGGGGCACTCCAGGGTGATCCACGACGGCGGATCGGCCGCACCGGACGATCCGCCGAGCCCGGCCCGGGCCCGGCCCGAGCCCGCCGGGCGCCCCGTTCGGCCCGTTCGGCCCGGAACCCAACTACCGCCCCCGCCGGGCCCGCTGGGTGACGGCGTGGCGCGGACTCGGGCCGCCCGGTGGCGACGGGCGTCCGGGCGTGGGGGGGCCGGCGCCCCCCCCCCCCCGGGGGGGCGCCCCCGGGGGGGGGGGGGGTCGGGGGGGCCCGCGCCCCCCCGGGGCGCGCCCCCCCGCCCCCCCCCCCCCCCGCCCCAGGGCGGGCG
>NZ_JBIWPA010000015.1:0-184668 GCF_044768035.1 Kitasatospora sp. NPDC101176 | reverse complement strand
GCCCGGGGGCTGTGTGCTCGGTGCAACGGGTTCGAAGGTACGGGGGTGGTGGTGGGGGTTTCAAGGATTCGAAGGTTTGGGCACGTCAGGGTGCTGTTACCGGTCGTAAGGATCAAGGAATTGGGATGATTTGAAGCCAAATGCCCCATTTTTCAAGATCGAATCGGGCCGGAAAGTGGCCCCGGTCACCCCGGGAGCCGTGTGAGGCCGCGCACATCCTCGACAGCGCGTGACCACCCGCCCCACACCCGGTGCGGAAACCGCCGCCGGCCCCCGCCGCCCGGGTGGCCCGCACCACAACCCTCACCCGGACCACCCGGCGCCGTCACGCACCGTGATGAGTTCACCCCCTGAACGCCCTGGCCGCCGGGCGGCCCGAGGAGTGCGGCGGGCCGCCCGGCGGCGGCACTACCCCTCGAGGGACTTCGCCGCGTCCCGGATGACGTCGAGGACGAAGTCGGGGTGCGACAGCATCGGGACGTGGCTGCTGTCGACGGCGTAGGTCTTCGCGCCCATGCGCTCGGCCGCGGCCCGCTCCAGGTCCGGGTTCACCGTGCGGTCGTCGTTCGCGACGATGTACCAGCTCGGCTTGGACCGCCAGGCCGTCCCCGGAACCTGCTGGGTGAACAGGTCCGGGACGGGCACGGCACCCGTCGCGAGGACGAGCTGCTGCTCGGCGACGGGCAGGTCGCCGCAGAAGTCGCCGATGCCCGACTCGAGGAGCCAGATCCGGCCGTCGGCGACGTCGATGTGCTTGAAGACCGGAGTGCCCGGGAACTGCTCCTGCTGGCCCTGGGAGGTCTCGTCCTCGTCCGGGGCGAGCGCGGCGATGTAGACCAGCGCACCCACGCGGTCGTGGACACCGGCCTTGGTGATCAGCGTCCCGCCGTAGGAGTGGCCGACGAGCACCACCGGGCCGGGCACGTGGTCGATGGCGCGGGTGACGCAGGCGACGTCCCCCGCGAGCGAGTCCAGGCCGTGCTGCGAACTGAGCACCTGGTGCCCTTCGGCCAGGAGCGCGGGAATGAGCTTGTTGAAGCACGAGCCGTCGGCCCAGAGCCCGTGGGCGAAGACGATGCTGGCCTTGCTGGCCATGATTTCCCCTTTCGTGGGACATCGGGAGATGGGAGTGGAACTACGCCGAGTGTGCAGGCTGTGACTTTCCGCTCCGGGCTGCGACGCGCATGATGGAACTGCCGCCGACGGACGGGAGGCACCCGCCATGGAGCCGTTCCCACCGATACCGCTCACCGAGTGGCAGGACACCAAGGAGACGCTGCACCGCTTCACGCAGGTGGTGGGAAAGATCCGCCTCGCGGCGAGCGTGCGGCGCAACCACTGGTGGAACGTCCCGTTCCACCTCACCGGGCGCGGCCTCACCACCCGGCCCATGGGACAGGTCGACGGCAACCCGGTCTTCACCATCGACTTCGACTTCGTCGACCACCGGCTCGTCGTCACGAGGGCGGACGGCAGGACGGCGTCCTTCCCCCTGGTCGGCCGGTCCGTCGCGTCCTTCCACCGGCGGACCCTGGAGGCGCTGGCTGCCCTGGACATCCGGGTGGAGCTCGCGAACCCCCGGCCCTACCGGCTACCCGACACCGACCGGCCGTTCGCCGAGGACGTCGAACACGCGGCCTACGACCCCGTCTGGGCGAACCGCGCCTGGCAGGTCCTCAACCAGGTCGGACTGGTGCTGGAGGAGTTCGCGGCCCGGTTCTCGGGCAAGGTCAGCCCCGTCCACCTGTTCTGGCACTCGTTCGACCTCGCCCACACCCCGCTGATCGGTCGGGACGGGGTCGGCTGGGGCGGGGCCGGGTCGGACAGGGGCCGGGCGGCACGGGGCCGGTCCGCGCGGCCCGCGTCAGTGCAGGTGCGACTGCCAGTCGGCGGGGACCCTGCCGAGCGGGCCCGGGGTCGGCTGGGCCTCCGGGTGCGCGGCGGGCGCCGCCAGCTCCGGCCCCTCGTAGTACTGCTCGGTCTCGACGTTCCAGAACCACGCCTCACCGGGCTCGAAACTGGCCAGGAACGGGTGCCCGGCCTCCCGGGCGTGTCGCGTGCCGTGCTGGGAGGGCGAGGAGTCGCAGCACCCGATGTGCCCGCACTCGGCACACCGCCGCAGGTGGAACCACCACCCCGGCCCGTCCCCCGTCAGACACTCCACGCACCCGTCCCCGCTCGGCGGCACGGCGGGGTCGATCCCCCGGATCGGGCTGTCAGTCATCGGACACGCCTCCCGACGTCGGTTCGGCCGGGCACCGGTTCAGGACGGCGGCGCCGGGGCCTTCGGACCGTCTCTCCGATTCCCAACCGGCCGGCGCGCACACAGATTCCGGGAGGGGCGGCGGGACCGGCCCCGGGCGACGGGAGGGGCGGCGGGACCGGCCCCGGCCGACGGGAGGGCCGGCGGGACCGGCCCCGGCCGACCTGCCTTGAAGGAGACGGGCGGCTGTGCGTGACTGGAGGGAGCAGCAGTGCTCCGGCCGACGTCGAGCCGACATCGAGGTGCTCCGGATGGGATTCATCGGCACTGTGGGGCTGGTGCTCCACCCCGAGCGCACCTGTGCGCCCACCGTGGAGACCGTGGTCGGCTGGAGCCGGGCCCGGGGCACCAAGGTCCTGGGGCTGGCCGCGGAGGTGGCGCGGATCGGTTGCGAGGCCATCCCGGTCGGGGACGAGGAGATGGCCGCCGGCGCCGACCTGCTGATCAGCCTCGGCGGGGACGGCACCATGCTGCGCACCATGCGGCTCGCCACTCGGGGCCACGCGCCGGTCCTCGGCGTCAACGTCGGGCGGCTGGGCTTCCTCGCCGAGGTCGACATCCCGGACCTGCGCGGCGCGCTGGACGCCGTCGACGCCCACCGGTTCACCGTGGAGGCCCGCTCCGGCGTCCACGCCCGGTTCGGGGACGTCCGGGAGACGGCGCTCAACGACGTGGTGCTGCTGCGCAGCCCCGGGCACAGGTCCGCGGTGGTCGCCGTACGGGTCCAGGGCGAGCCCTTCGTGTCCTACACCGCGGACGCGGTCGTCTGTGCCACGCCGACCGGCTCCACCGCGTACAGCTTCTCCGCGGGCGGCCCGATCGTCTCCCCCAACGCGGAGGGGCTGCTGGTCACCCCGGTGGCCCCGCACGCCGCGTTCAACCGCTCGGTGTTCCTCTCCAGCGGCGAGCGTCTCGACCTGGAGGTCCTGCCGCCCAGCGGCGACCTCGCCGTCGAGGCCGACGGCCTGCTGGTCGGCCACGTCTCGCCGGGCGACAGCGTCGAGGTGACCATGGTGCCCGCGGCCGCGCGCGTCGTGCGGCTCGGGCACACCACCTTCTACCAGCGGGCCCAGCGCAAGCTCCGGCTCACCGGCTCTGCGGAACACGGCTGACCGGGGCTGGGCGGGCCGGGGCGGCAATGCTGCTGCGGCCCGGTGCCCCGCCGGACCGTGGTGGTCGGTGGGGCACCGGGCGCGCGGGGGCCACCGGGGGGTGGGCCGTGCGGTGGTCTCCCCCGCTACCGGCGGGGCTCCCCCGCTACCAGCTGCCCTTGAGGGGGATCCAGCCCGGGTTGCCCAGCTTGGCGGTCACCGCGGCGCTGCTGTTGTCGTTGCTCAGGCAGAACGTGCCGGACGCCGGGTCGTAGCCGCCGACGGTGGTGACGCCGTCGCCGTTCCAGTCCCCGGCCAGCGGCGTCCACCCCGGGTTGCCGAACTTCGCCGAGCCCGCGACGGTGCCGTTGTCCCTGCTCTCGTAGAAGGTCCGGGTACTCGGGTCGTACGCGCCGATGCGTCCGGGGAGGAGGGCTTGGCGTGGTCCGCGCCGAGGCCGGCCTTCGGCCCGCAGACCGGCCAGGCGCCCTGGCCCTGCCCGGCGAGGACCTTCTCGCCTATCTGGATCTGCTGCGCCTCGGTCGCCTGGTGCGGGTAGGCCGCGTGTCCTGGAGTGCTCGCGCGGACACCGGGGGTCGGCGCGGAAGTCTTCGGGACGTGCACGCCCGGCGGCGGTACGGCTGCCCTGCAGGAACAGCGGTCGGTCGGCGGCGGAACGGTCGAGCGGCGGGACACCGGCCCCGCAGCGCGGTCACCGGCGCCTCCCGGGCGGTGCTCCCGGCTGGCGACTACTACTCTCGCCGCAGCCCAGGACCGGTGGAAGGGGCCCGACTGGACGGATCCGGCCCTGACCGGATGCGTCCAGCCGCCTCGCGTCGGGCTCAAACGACCCCACGAGGCGCCCTTCCCGCATCAAACTGGCGGTGGCGCCTCGAACCGCCAAAAGTTCTTCCCTCAAAGCGATATGACGATTCGTCAGATCAATCCCCCGCTGCGCTGCTCAGCACAGAACGGCCGCCGGCCAGGTCGGTGCCCCAGGAGGGGCAGCGACCTGGCCGGCGGATCGTGTTCGGCGGACCCTAGGCCCGACGGGTGTGGGTGCGGATGCGGTAGCGGAGGCCGGTGGTGGAGGTCTGCCAGCCGTCGTCGCGGGTGACGGTCCAGGCGGGGCCGACGGGCGGGGCGTGGGTGTCGCCGTCGACCGCGAGGTCGATCTCGGTGACCGAGAGGGTGGTGGCGTGGTCGATGGCGGTGCGGTAGAGCTGCCCGCCGCCGATGATCCAGGTCTCGGCGGGGGTTCCCGGGTCGGCTGCCGCGGCCGCGAGGCGCAGGGCCTCGGCGAGGGAGCCGGCGCGCTCGGCGCCCTCGGCGGCCCACTGCGCGTTGCGGGTGACCACGATGTTGCGGCGGCCGGGGAGCGGGCGGAAGCGCGGCGGGATCGACTCCCAGGTGCGGCGACCCATCACGACGGGGTGGCCGAGGGTGGTCCGCTTGAAGTGTTCGAGGTCCTCGGGCAGGTGCCAGGGCATCGTGTTGTCGGCGCCGATCACGCCGCCGCGGGCCTGGGCCCAGATCAGTCCGATCCTCATACCGCCACCGGGGCCTTGATCGCCGGGTGGTGCCGGTAGCCGACGACGTCCACGTCGGAGTAGGCGTAGTCGAAGAGCGAGTCGGCCTTCCGCAGGTTCAGCGTGGGGAAGTCGTACGGCGTGCGCGAGAGCTGTTCGGTGACCTGGTCCACGTGGTTGTCGTAGATGTGGCAGTCACCGCCGGTCCAGATGAAGTCCCCCGGGGCGAGGCCGACCTGCTGCGCGACCAGGTGGGTGAGCAGGGCGTAGCTCGCGATGTTGAACGGGACGCCGAGGAAGAGGTCGGCGCTGCGCTGGTAGAGCTGGCAGGAGAGCCTGCCGTCGGCGACGTGGAACTGGAAGAAGGCGTGGCAGGGGGCGAGCGCCATGGCGTCCAGTTCGGCGACGTTCCAGGCGGAGACGACCATCCGGCGGGAGTCCGGGTCGGTGCGCAGGGTGTCGAGGACCTGGCTGATCTGGTCGACGTGCCCGCCGTCGGGGGTCGGCCAGCTGCGCCACTGCACGCCGTAGACGGGGCCGAGGTCGCCGTTGCCGTCGGCCCACTCGTCCCAGATGGTGACGCCGTGCTCGTTCAGCCAGCCGACGTTGGAGTCGCCGCGCAGGAACCACAGGAGCTCGTACACCACGGACTTGAGGTGCACCTTCTTGGTGGTGACCAGCGGGAAGCCCCGGGAGAGGTCGTACCGCAGCTGGTGTCCGAAGACGCTCCGGGTGCCGGTGCCCGTCCGGTCGGCCTTGGCCGTTCCGGTGGTGAGCACGTGCTTCAACAGGTCTTCGTACTGGGTGTCCGCCACGAGCGGCAAGTGTACGTGCCCGTCCGGTCCGCCCGGTTCACCCCGGTCCGGCGGGCTGCGGTCCGCGCACGTCGGGAGGGGGCTGGCGGCTCCCGGTCACCCGGTGAGCCGGGCCACCAGCTCCCGTTTGAGGACCTTGCCGCCGGCGCCGAGCGGGAAGGCCTCGGTGAACTCCACCCGGCGCGGGTACTTGTAGGCCGCCATCCGCTCCCGGCTCCAGGCGGTGATCCCCGCGGCGAGCTCGCGGTCCGGGCGGATCCCCGGCCGGGGCACCACCACCGCGCACACCTCCTGGCCGTGGACCTCGTCCGGCAGGCCCACCACGGCGACCTGGGCGACGGCCGGGTGGCGGGCCAGCACCTCCTCGACCTCGCGCGGGTAGACGTTGTAGCCGCCGCGCAGCACCAGGTCCTTCTTGCGGTCGACGATGGTCAGGTACCCGTCGGCGTCCAGCGTCCCGAGGTCCCCGGAGCGGAACCACCCGTCGACGACCGCCTCGGCGCTCGCGCCCGGGAGGTTCAGGTAGCCGGCCATCACGTTGTGCCCGCGGATCACCACCTCGCCGATCTCGCCGGCCGGCAGCGGCTCGATCCGGCCCTCCACCTCGGCCCTGGCGACGGCGACCTCGACGCCCCAGATGGGTCGGCCCACCGTGCCGGGCCGCAGGGGCCAGGCCCGCTGGTTGTAGGCGACGACCGGGGAGGTCTCGGTCAGGCCGTAGCCCTCGTAGACGGGGCAGCCGAAGGTCTCCCGGAAGTCCTCCAGGACCGGCACCGGCAGGGCCGCCCCGCCGCAGAACGCCCGGTCGAGCGGTGGGCGGCGCGGATCGGTGCGGGCGGCGGCGAGCAGGGCGTGGTACATGGTGGGCACGCCCATGACGAGCGTGCACCGTTCGCGGACCATCAGGTCCAGGGCCTGCGGCCCGTCGAAGCGCGGCATCAGCACCAGGGTGGCGCCGGCCCGGAAGCAGGTGGCCATGCCGCAGATCTGGCCGAAGGTGTGGAACAGCGGCAGGCAGCCCAGCAGCACGTCCTCGGGCCGGTAGTCGAACGGGGAGAGCATCGTGGTGGCGGTGTTCATCTCCAGGTTGAGGTGGGTGAGCATGGCCCCCTTGGGGCGGCCCGTGGTGCCGGAGGTGTAGAGCACCACGGCGAGGTCGCCGGGTTCGCGCGGGACGGCGCCGGCGATCGGGGTGGCGGGCCCGGCCAGCGCGTCCAGGCGCGGGCGGCCCGCGTCCCGTGCCTGGTCCACCGTCAGGACGGGGGTGCCGGCGGCCTCCGCGGCCCGGGCGCCCTCGGCCAGCAGGGCTTCGGCGCAGACCAGGGCCGCGGCTCCGGCGTCGCGCAGCACGTGGGCGATCTCCTCGGCCCGCAGCAGGGCGTTCACCGGGACGGCGACGGCGCCGAGGGCGAGCACCCCGAAGTACGCGAGCGGGAAGTGGCGGCTGTTGGGGAGCAGCAGGGCGACCCGGTCGCCGGGGCCGATGCCCTGGTCGCGCAGCACCGCCGCGTAGCGCCGTGCGCCGTCCCACAGCTCGCGGTAGGTGGTGCGTTCGGTGCCGAGGACGAGGGCGGGGTGGTCGGGCCGGCGCAGCGCGGACTCGGCGAGCACCGCGGCCAGGGAGAGCGTCATCGGCGGTTACCTCCGGGTGTCCGCGACCAGCCGGGCCCGGTCCGGCTTGCCGGTGGGGGTGAGCGGCAGGTCGGGGCGGACGGCGAGCACGGCCGGGACGTGCTGCGGGGAGAGCGCGGTGGCGAGGTGCTCGCGCAGGTCCGCCTCGGTGGTGGCGGCGCCGTCGCGCAGGACCACGGCGGCGTGCAGGTGCTCGACGAGGTCGCCGTCGGGGACGCCGAAGGCGGCGGCCTGGAGCACGCCGGGGTGGGCGGTCAGGGCGTTCTCGACGGTGGTCGGGTGGATCTTGATGCCGTTGGTCTTGACCACGTCGGCCAGCCGGCCGCTGAGGTGGAGGTAGCCGCGTTCGTCGAGGCGGCCGAGGTCGCCGGTGTGGACCCAGCCGTCCCGGACGGTGCGGGCGGTGAGCTCCGGGTCGCCGAGGTACTCGCGCATCGCGAACGGGGAGCGGACGCAGATCTCGCCGAGCTCGCCGGTCGGCAGGTCACGGTGGTCGTGCGGGTCGCGGACCCGGACCTCGCCGGCGAGGACCCGCCCGACGGTGCCGCGCAGGTCGGGCTCGCGGTGCTCGGCCGGGGTGAGCATGCCGATCGCGCCGGCTTCGCTGGTGCCGTAGATCTGGATGAGGACGTCCCCGAAGCGCTCGACGGCCTCGGCGAGGCGGGCGGGCGAGGCGGGGGAACCGGTGTAGCAGAGCATCACGAGGCTGGAGAGGTCGGTGGCGGCGGACTCCGGGTGGTCCATCAGCCGGTACAGCTGCGGCGGAGTGATCAGCAGCCGGGTGACCCGGTGTTCGGCGACGGTGCGCAGCACCCGGCCGGCGTCGAAGCCCTGGTGAAGGATCACCGAGCCGCCGGAGGCGAGCGAGTCGTCGGCGGTGGCGCCGCTGGAGTGGCTCATCGGCAGGGTGGCCAGGTAGACGGCGCGCCAGGCCATCTGGAGTCCGGCGGTGATGAAGCCGTTGCGGGTCCGGAAGTCGACGGCGATCCCCTTGGGCCGGCCGGTGGTGCCGCTGGTGTAGGTGATCACTGCGGCCCGGTCGGGCGGGATCGGGGTCTCGGGCGGGTCGGTGTCGGCGCCGGTGCTCAGGTCGAGGACGTCGGGGCCGAGGTCGGCGAGGGCGGCCAGGGCGGGTGCCTTGGGCAGGCGGGCCGCCAGGTCGCGGGCGAGCGGGAGGTGCGCGGCGTCGACGGCGAGGACGGTGGCCCCGGTCTCGGTGAGGATGCCGAGTTCGGCGTCCCGGGTGAGCCGGTCGCCCGGGTCGACGGCGTTGGTGGTGTGCAGGTGGACGGCGGTGGCGCCGATCAGGTTGGCGGCGTACCGCAGGATCAGCGTCGCCGGGGAGTTGGTGGTGGTGAGGATGGCCACCACGGCGCCGGTGCCCCCGTCCGCGGCCTCGCCTCCGTGCCGGAGCAGGGTCTGCGCGGCGGTGCGCACGGCGGTGGTGAAGGCGCCGGCGGTGAGGACCCCGTCCTGCCAGGTGAGGACGGTGCGGTCCGGGTCGGCGGCGAGCACCCGGAGGATCCGGCCGACATAGGTGTCGTTCGCTGGCATGGCGATTCCCATCGGCTGACTGCTGGATTTCGGCGAGCATAGCAGCGCTCCGCCGGAATTCGGCGGGGATTTCGCGAACATTGCCGCGCCCGGTGTTGTCGCGGATGGCGCTATCGAAATGATATGGCGCCCTGAGACGATGTCGTCACGTCGAATATCCGGGCTCGTCGACGGCCCGGAACGGGCCGGCCGTACGCCACGGACATCCGTGTTCCCGATGGATATCCCGATGACCGACGGATATCCGGGTGACCGGCCGACATCCGGGTGACCGGACGGAGTGCCGGCCGGCACCTCGCGGACCGCCGGGAAAGTCCGGGTGCGCCGCCGGCCCGTGGGGCCGAGGCCCCGTACCGTGACGGTCTCCTGAGAGCGAGTGGACGCCATGAGCCATTACCGCACATTCTTCCCGCCCCGGGACCGGGAATCCGCGAACACGGCGGGACATCGGGAATTCCTCGAGATCGGGCGGCGGGCCGGGAGTTTCCCGGCGGCCCGGAACTCGCGGAACGGCGTCGTCAGCGACATCCGGGTCTGGTGCAGCAACGACTACCTCGGTATGGGCCAGCACCCGCTGGTGCTGGCCGCGATGCGCGAGGCCCTGGACGACTTCGGGGCCGGGGCGGGCGGGTCGCGGAACATCGCCGGGACCAACCACCACCACGTGCTGCTGGAGCAGGAGCTGGCTGACCTGCACGGCAAGGAGGACGCGCTGCTCTTCACCTCCGGCTACACGGCGAACGACGGCGCGCTGTCCGTGCTGCCGGCCCACCTGACGGACTGCGTGGTCTTCTCGGACCGGCTGAACCACGCCTCGATCATCGACGGGCTGCGCCACAGCGGCGCGGAGAAGCGCATCTTCCGGCACAACGACACCACGCACCTGGAGGAGCTGATCGCGGCCGCCCCGGCGGCACGGCCCAAGCTGATCGTGATGGAGTCCGTGTACTCGATGGCGGGTGACCTCGCGCCGCTGGCGGAGATCGCCGACATCGCCAAGCGGTACGGGGCGATGACCTTCCTCGACGAGGTGCACGCGGTCGGGATGTACGGGCCGCAGGGTGCGGGCATCGCCGCGAGCCTGGGCCTGGCGGACGAGTTCACCGTGATCATGGGCACGCTGGCGAAGGGGTTCGGGACGATCGGCGGGTACATCGCGGGCCCGACCGCGGTGATCGACGTGGTGCGCAGGCTCTCCCGGCCCTTCATCTTCACCACCGCGCTGCCGCCGGCGGTCGCCGCGGGCGGGCTCGCCGCCGTCCGGCACCTCCGGGGCTCGGACCTGGAGCGCAACCGGCTTCGGGAGAACGCGCAGCTGATGCACGGGCTGCTCCGGGAGCGCGGGATCCCCTTCCTGTCGGACCGGTCGCACATCGTGTCCGTGCTGGTCGGCGACGAGACGGTGTGCAAGCGGATCTCCGATCTCCTGCTGGAGCGCGACGGCTGCTACGTGCAGGCGATCAACGCGCCCAGCGTCCGGGTCGGCGAGGAGATCCTGCGGGTGGCGCCGGGAGCGGTGCACGGCACCGACGAGGTGCGGGAGTTCGTCGCGGCACTGGCGCGGATCTGGGACGAGCTGGGTCTGCCGCTCGTGCCGGGCGGGGCCGCCGCGCGGTAGACCGGCCCGGGGCCCGGCCGTTCCCGGCCGGGCCCCGGCGCGTGCGCGGGTCGGTGGAAGCCCTCCGAGGCTTCGGTGACGCCGCCGCGCGGGTCGGTGACGCCGTCGCGGCGCGTCAGTAGAGCCCTTCCGGGGCGGTCGCGGTCACCTGCAGGGGCCGCACGTTGGCCACCCCGTCGCTCGGCCAGAGCCCCGTGCAGTCGTACCGGATGGCCTGGTCGCGCTCCAGGACGTTGGGCAGCAGCAGGTCCTCGTGCAGCACGGTGAGCCGGACCTGGCCGGTGGCCCCGTACTCGACCGGGGTCGTCCAGTCGTCCCGGCGCACCACCGCCATCGTCACCTGCGGGTGGTTGGGCACGTACGGCAGCAGGTCGGCGCCCTGACGGGCGACGAGGCCGGCGGCGTTGCCGAAGGTGTTGCCGTAGCTGAGGCCGCAGAGGCCGCCGTCCAGGGCCGCCAGGAACTCCCGGTGCGTGCCGGGGCTGATCTGGGTGCCGCTGAGGCGCACGCCGTCGAGGGCCGCGACCAGGCCGGGGTGGCTGCGGCACAGCGTCTGGAGGAGGGCGGGCGTCGTGTTCAGGTAGTCGACGGTGCCGCGGGAGAGCACGTCGGCGATCTGCTCCAGCAGGTGGTCGGTGTACTCGCGGGCGTCGGCGAGCCGGCCGGCCCGGATCAGCCGCTTCACCCAGCGCGGGTCCATGTCGACCGCGTACACCTGCCCGGCGTGCAGCTCGGACGCCTCCCAGACGCCGTTGCCGATCAGGTGCGGCCCGGTGGGGGTGGCCTGGAGCCAGGTCCGTTCGGGCCGGAAGCCCTCCTGGACGAAGGACCAGCGCCGCCACACGCCGCGGTGCAGCAGCATGGCGGGGGTGTAGAAGACCCGGCAGGGCGCGCCGGTGGTGCCGCCGGTGTCCCAGATCCGGCCGCTGAGCGGGCGCGGCACGGCCAGCGGGACCAGGTCGGCCGGGTCGCCGGTGCGCAGGTCGTCGAGCGGGAACGGGCCGAGCGCGGTCAGCTGCCCGTAGCGGGTGAGGTCGCGGGGGTCGAAGTCCAGCTCCTCGGCCCGGCGGAGCCAGTACGGGCTCCCGGTCACCGGGTCGAAGTGCCGGCGGACGACGCGCCTGGTCCAGCCGTCGAGGTCGGTGGCGAGCCAGCCCTCGGTCAGCGCGTCACACTCGGCGGCCCGGCGCGCCCGGTCCCGGGTGACCTCCCCCGGGACCGGGCCGCCGCCGGTCACCGCTCGGCCCGCGGGTCGGCCGCGGGGACGTCGATGCCCAGCTCGTAGACGCTGGTGAGGACCTGCTCGACGTGCTCGGGCCGGTCCACGTGGACCACCGGGAACGGGAAGCGCAGGATGCCGTCCGGGATCGAGCCGCCGATGACCAGCCCGAGCCGGACGCCCTGCTCCGCCATCCCGGTGTAGACGTCCACCAGGCTGATCGGGTCGGTGGCGTTGCGGTGGAAGAGGTCGCGGACCCCGGCCCCGGTGGTCAGCGTCCGGCGGTCGAGGCAGGAGACCAGCGGGAGCCGGGGGTCGGCGAACTCCATGGCGTCCAGGTACGGGGCCAGGAAGGCGCGGAACGGGGCGCGCAGCGGCGAGTGCACGGCGATCGTCCGGTCGGGCAGCGGCACCAGCGTGCCCTGCGGCACCTCGGCGGCCAGCGCGTCGAGGGCGGACCGCTCGCCGGACAGCATCAGGATCCGGGCCGTGCCGTCGGCGGTGGGGCCGAAGTCCCCGGCCCGGTGCACCCCCGGGCGGCCGTCGCCGCCGTACGGGGCGGTGTCCAGCCCGGCCGGGACGAAGGCCAGCGCCATGCCCTCCTCCGGGTCGCCGGCGGACGGCTCGGGGGCGTGCCGGGTGTGCGCGAGCATCTCGAACAGGGCCCGCCGGTCCACCGCGCCGGCGAGGCTGCCCGCCGTCATCGCGCCGAGGCTGAGCCCGCCGAGCACCGCGGGCCGCAGGCCGTGCCCGGCCAGGATGTCGTGCACCGCGACGGCCAGGGCGGTCTCCCGGACGGTGCCCGCGCTCTGCCGCTCCTCCCGGCCCTTCGGCAGCTCCTCGTCGAGCAGCTGCCCGGGGGTGAGGCCGGTCCAGCCCGCTATCTCGGCGTACAGCTCCCGCATCGCCGGATAGGCCTGGTACAGCTCCAGGCCGTGCGGCTCGGTGCCGACACCGCCGCCGAAAAGGTAACCGAGTGCCATGGTGCTCCTCCTTCGGGAATTCCACGGAAAGGGAACGGGCGGCGCGCGCGCCGGGCTTTCGGCCGCCGTCGGCGCCGGTGCGCGTGGCATCCGGAGCGCCGCGCCGCCACCGTAGCAGGGCCCGTGCGCGGAAATGCCGAAACGGCCGAAAAGGCCAGGACCGTGCGCTGTCGCGGTTCGCGCTATCGAGACGATATCGGCGGCTGACAAGATCTGTCTGGTCGTTTCCGCCCGGCCCGGCCCGCGTGAATTCCGGCGCGGTGCGGGTGCCGGCGGCGGGTGGCAGGCGGTCGGCGGCGGATCCGCGCGGCGGCACCGGAATGCGCGGCGCCGTCGGATTACGGTCGCACGGCCTTTCACCGGGCCGTCCGGCTTTCAGACCCGGGGGAAATCGGTGCCGGATATCGGGGCCGGACGTCGGGCTCACGGGAAACCGGGCCCGGGGGAAATCGGGTCCCGGCGAACAGGGCACGGGAAACCGGGCCCGACGGAACGGGGCCCGCGGAAGAACAGGGCCCGGGGGAACAGGCCGACCACGGTCGGGCGCCGGACACCGGCCGAGCACCACGCCGCCGGGCGCCACGCCCGCCGGTCCGGCGCGTCGCGAAGAAGGAGTGGGGACGCACACCATGGCTCACGGATCACGCCCTGCCACGCCGTTGCTGTGGGCCCTCTCCGGCGGCACCCCGGCCGCGCTCGCGGCGGACGCGGCGCACCTGCACCGTCACCTGACGGCCCACCCCGGGACCACCCCCGAGGACGTGGCGCACGCGCTCGGCGCCCGCGCCGCCGGCCCGCACCGGGCGGCCCTCGTCGGCACCGACCGGGCGGGGCTGCTGGAGCGGCTGGCCGCGCTCGCCGCGGGCCGGCCCGCGCCGGGCCTGGTGACCGGCACCGCCGCGGACGGCACCGCCGCCTTCGTCTTCCCCGGCCAGGGCTCCCAGTGGCCGGGCATGGCCGTCGAGCTGCTCGCCGCCTCCCCCGCCTTCCGCAGCCGCCTGGACGACTGCGCGCAGGCCCTGGAGCCGTTCACCGGCTGGTCGGTCCCGGACGTGCTGCGCGCCGCTCCCGGCGCGCCCGCGCTGGAACGCGCCGATGTCGTGCAGCCGGTGCTGTTCGCGGTGACGCTGGCCCTGGTGGCGCTCTGGGAGTCGTACGGCGTCCGGCCGGCGGCGGTGCTCGGGCACAGCATGGGGGAGATCAGCTCCGCGGTCGTCGCCGGGGCGCTCGACCTGGACGACGCCGCCCGGGTCGCCGCGCACTGGAGCCGGCTGCAGGCGACCCTCGCCGGCCGGGGCGAGATGGTCTCCGTGATGGCCTCCGCCGAGCGGGTGCGCCCGCTCCTGGCCCGCTGGGGCGGGCGGCTCACCGTCGCCGCCGTGAACGGCCCAGGCTCGACGGTCGTCTCGGGGGACGCGGACGCCGCCGCCGAGCTGGTCGGGCACTTCGACCGGGTCGGTCTGCACGCCCGGACCGTCGCCGTCGGCCTGGCCGCCCACTCCCCGCACATCGACGCGATCCTGCCCGAGCTGCGCGACGCCCTGGCCCCGCTGCGCCCGCGGCCCGCCCGGCTGCCGTTCTACTCCGGCCTGACCGGCGGCCTGCTGGCCGACCCGGTGCTGGACGCCGACCACTGGTGCCGCAACCTGCGGGGCACCGTCCTCTTCGCCCGGGCGGCCGAGGCCCTGCTGGCCGACGGCCACCGGCTGCTGCTGGAGGTCAGCCCGCACCCGGTGCTCACCTCCGCGCTGCAGGAGACGGCCCGTGAGTGCGGCGCCGACGCCCGCGTCCGGGGCTCCCTCCGGCGCGAACAGGGCGGCCCGGACCGGGCCCTGACCACCCTCGGCGAGCTGTTCGTGGACGGCCACCGGCCCGACCTCGCCGCGCTCGCCGCCGAGGCCGGCGGGCGGGACGTCACCCTGCCGGACCCTGCGGAGGACCAGGCCGCCACCCCCGGGGCGGGCGAACCCCCGGCGGCGGAGGGGCTGGTGGAGCAGCTCACCGGCCGGTCCGAACGGGAGCAGCACGCCCTGCTCCTCGACCTCGTCCAGCGGACCGTGAACGACGCGCTGGCCCGCACCGGGCCCGTCCCTGCCGACCGCGCCTTCCTGGACCTCGGCCTGGACTCCGTCACCGCGCTGGAGATCCGCAACCGGCTGGGCGCCGCCGCCTCGCTGCGGCTGCCCGCCACCGCCGTCTTCGACCACCCCACCCCGCGGGCGCTGGCAGCCCACCTGCGCGCCGAGCTGCTCGGCGGACCGCCCGGTGACAGGTCCGCCGCCGCGGCCGCACCCGCGGTCCGGTCCGCCGACGAGGACCCGGTGGTGATCGTCTCGATGGGCTGCCGCTACCCGGGCGGCGCCGACACCCCGGAACGGCTCTGGCAGCTGGTCGCCGAGGGCGCCGACGCCGTCACCCCCTTCCCGACGGACCGCGGGTGGGGCCTTCCCGCGGAGGACGGGCCGGCCGGACGCCGACCGGGCCGCTACTACCAGCGGGCGGCGGGCTTCCTGCACGGGGCCGACCGGTTCGACCCCGCGTTCTTCGACATCTCGCCGCGCGAGGCGCTCGCCATGGACCCGCAGCAGCGGCTGTTGCTGGAGATCGCCTGGGAGGCGTTCGAGCGGGCCGGGATCGACCCGGCCACCCTGCGCGGCAGCCGGTCCGGGGTCTTCGTCGGCGCGATGACCATGGACTACGGCCCGGGCCTGACCGCCGCGTCCGACCTCTCCGGCCACCTGCTGACCGGGACCACCGCCAGCGTGGCCTCGGGCCGGCTGGCCTACGTGTTCGGGCTGGAGGGCCCGGCCGTCACCGTCGACACCGCCTGCTCCTCCTCCCTCGTCGCCCTCCACCTGGCGGCCCGGGCGCTGCGGGACGGCGAGTGCGACCTCGCCCTCGCCGGCGGCGTCACCGTGATGTCCACGCTCGGGATGTTCATGGAGTTCAGCCGCCAGGGCGGGCTGGCTCCGGACGGCCGGTGCAAGGCCTTCGCGGCGTCCGCGGACGGCTTCGGACTCGCCGAGGGCGCGGGCATGCTGGTGCTGGAGCGGCTGTCCGACGCCCGGCGCAACGGGCACCCGGTGCTGGCGGTGCTGCGCGGCAGCGCGATCAACCAGGACGGCGCCAGCAACGGGCTCACCGCACCCAACGGCCCCTCCCAGCAACGGGTGATCCGGGCCGCGCTCGCGAACGCCGGGCTCACCGCCGCCGAGGTCGACGCCGTCGAGGCGCACGGCACCGGGACGACGCTGGGCGACCCGATCGAGGCGCAGGCGATCCTCGCCGCCTACGGGCAGGACCGGCCGGAGGGCCGGCCGCTGTGGCTCGGCTCGCTCAAGTCCAACCTCGGCCACGCACAGGCGGCGGCCGGGGTCGGCGGGGTGATCAAGATGGTGCAGGCCATGCGCAACGGCGTCCTGCCGAAGACCCTGCACGTGGACGCGCCGTCTCCGCACATCGACTGGTCGGCGGGCGCGGTCGAACTGCTCACCGAGGCCCGGAGCTGGGACACCGACGGACGGCCGCGACGGGCGGGCGTCTCCTCCTTCGGCGTCAGCGGAACCAACGCCCACGTCGTCCTGGAGGAAGCCCCCGCGGAACGGGACTCCGACGCGGGCGAAACCGGCGCCGGCGTGCTGCCGTGGGTGCTCTCCGCGCGCACACCGGAGGCCCTGCGTGAGCAGGCGGCTCAGCTGGCCGACGTGGAGCGTGACCCGAGGGACGTGGCGTACACCCTCGCCCGCGGCCGCAGGGCGTTCGAGCACCGTGCGGTGGTGGTCGGCGACCACGACACCCGCACCGCCGCCCTGCACGCCCTCGCCACCGGCGAACCCCACCCCGCCCTCATCCAGGCCACCACCACCGGCACCGCCGGCCGGACGGTGTTCGTCTTCCCCGGCCAGGGCTCCCAATGGGCCGGCATGACCGCCGAACTCCTCGACACCGAACCCGTCTTCGCCCAACGCATCAACGACTGCGAGACCGCACTCGCCCCACACGTCGACTGGTCCCTCACCGAACTCCTCCACAGCCAGGCACCATTGGACCGGGTCGACGTCATCCAACCCGCCCTCTTCGCCGTCATGGTCTCCCTCGCCGCACTCTGGCAGCACCACGGCATCCACCCCGACGCCGTCATCGGCCACTCCCAAGGCGAGATCGCCGCAGCCGTCGTCGCCGGCGCCCTCACCCTCGAAGACGGCGCCCGCATCGCCGCCCTCCGCAGCCAAGCCCTGCGCAGCCTCGCCGGCCAGGGCGGCATGACCAGCATCAACCTCCCCCAGACCGACACCGAACACCTCATCGCCCCCTGGACACCCGACCTCACCATCGCCGCCCTCAACTCACCCCACACCACCGTGGTCTCCGGCACCGTCGAAGCCCTCACCGCCCTCCACACCCACTGCACCGCCCACGACATCCGCCACCGCCCCATCGACGTCGACTACGCCTCCCACTCCCCCCAAGTCGACCGACTCCAGCAGCAGTTGAACCAGATCCTCACCGTCGACGCCACCACCCCCCGCATCCCGATGCTCTCCACCGTCACCGGCACCTGGCTCACCACCCCACCCGACACCGCCTACTGGTACGCCAACCTCCGCCAACCCGTCCTCCTCGCACCAGCCCTGGAGAAACTCCACCAAGCCGGCCACACCACCTACATCGAAACCACCCCCCACCCCGTCCTCACCATGACCATCGAGGAAACCCTCGACACCGCCACCGCCATCCCCACCCTCCGCCGCCACGAAGGCCACCGCACCCGCTACCTCACCTCCCTCGCCCACGCCTGGACCCACGGACTCCCCGTCCACTGGCACCTCACCGGACACCACACCGACCTCCCCACCTACCCCTTCCAACGCGCGCGGTACTGGCTGGAGCCGGAGCCGGCCGAGGCCACCGCCCCGACCGATGACGGGCTCTGGGCGGAGCTGGCGCAACAGGACGTGACGGAGCTGTCGGCCGCGCTGCGGGTCAGCGCCGACAGCCTCGACGAGGTCCTTCCCGCGCTGTCGCGGTGGCGCGGCGGGCGGGCCGTCGAGGCCCGGGCGGACGGCTGGCGCTACCGGATCGGCTGGCGGTCACTGGCGCTGCGGCCGGTGGCGGCGCCGGCCGGCCGGTGGCTGACGGTGCTGCCGGAGGCGGGCGAGGGCGCGGGGCTGGTCGACGCGCTGGCCGCCGCCGGGCTGGACGCGGTGGTGGTACGGGCGACCGGTGGGCCCGGGGAGGGGCGGAAGTCGCTGGCGGCCCGGCTGCTGGAGGCGGTGGACGGCGCTCCGGTGGCCGGGGTGCTGTCGCTGCTGGCCCGGGAGGGCCGGGCGCATCCGGGGTTCGCCGAGCTGCCGGGGGCGGTGGCGCTGACCCTGACCCTCGTCCAGGCCCTGGGCGAGGCCGGGATCGGTGCCCCGCTGTGGTGCCTGGTGACCGGGACGGCGGTGCTGGGTGGGGGTGAGCGGCCGGGCGATCCCGTCCAGGGCGCGGTGGCGGGGCTGGCCAGGACCGTGGCGTCGGAGCATCCGGAGCGTTGGGGCGGTCTGGTCGACGTTCCGGAGGTGCTGGACGGGCGGGCGGCCGGGCGGCTGTTCGCGGTGCTGGCGGCGGGCGGCGACGAGGACCAGGTGGCCGTGCGCTCGACGGGTGTGCACGGGCGGCGGCTGCTGCCCGCCCCGGTGGCGACGGGCGCGGGCGCGGCGAGCTGGCGGCCGGACGGCCCGGTGCTGGTGACCGGCGGGACGGGCTCAGTGGGCGCCCGGGTGGCGCGGTGGCTGGTCGCACAGGGCGCCGAGCGGGTGGTGCTGGTGAGCCGCCGCGGTGCGCAGGCGCCGGGTGCGGCGCAGCTGCGGGCCGAGCTGGGCCCTGCGGTGGTGGTGGCGGGTTGTGATCTGGCGGACCGGGAGGCGCTGGCGGCCGTGGTCGCGGAGCACCGGCCGCGGGCGGTGGTGCACGCGGCCGGGGTGCTGGACGACGGGATGCTGGACGCGCTGACGCCGGAGCGGATGGCGGCCTCGCTGCGGGCGAAGCTGACCGGCGCCCGGCACCTGGAGGAGGCGACGGCGGGGCTGGAGCTGTCGGCGTTCGTGGTGTTCACCTCGCTGATGGGTGTGGTCGGCAACGCGGGGCAGGGGAACTACGCGGCGGCCAACGCGGCGCTGGACGCGCTGGTGGCGCGGCGCCGGGCGGCCGGCCTGCCGGGCACCTCGATCGCCTGGGGTGCCTGGGGCGGTGCCGGGGAGGACGGGGCCGGCGCCGGCATGTTGAGCGCCGAGGTCGCCGGGCGGCTGCGGGAGCGCGGGCTGCCGGCGATGGCGCCCGACGCGGCGGTCACCGCGGTGGGGCGGGCGCTGCGCGAGGGTGACGAGCTGGTGGTGGTGGCCGAGGTGGACTGGCGCCGGTTCGCCGCGGCGGGCGGGCTGCGGCCGGCCCTGCTGGAGTCGCTGCCCGCCCCGGCCGGCCGGCCGGACGCGACGCCCGGGGCTCGGGGCGCGACGGCCGGACGGCCTGCGGACGACCCGGAGCGGGCCGGGGGCCTGGCGGGTCGGCTGGCGCAGCTGCCGGCCGGTGAGCGGCTGCACGTGCTGACCGACCTGGTGCGGTCCCACGCGGCGGCGGTGCTGCGCCACGGCGACACCGCGGCGCTGGCCCCGGGCCGGGCGTTCGCCGAGCTCGGTTTCGACTCGCTGACCGCGGTGGAGCTGCGCAACCGGATCGGCGCGGCCAGCGGGCTGCGGCTGCCCGCGACGGCGCTGTTCGACCATCCGACGCCGCTGGCGCTGGCCGGCCGGCTGCTGGCGGAGCTGGGCGACATCGGGACACCCGACAGTTCGAGCGGCAGCGCCCGCGGCAGCGCGGACGACCGGGCCGCGACCGGGCCGGATGCCGCAGGCACCGCCCGCGAGCCGCTCGCGGTGGTCGGCATGGCCTGCCGCTTCCCCGGCGGGGTGGCCGACCCGGCCGCGTTCTGGCAGCTGCTGGCGGAGGGCCGGGACGCGGTGGGTGACTGGCCGTCGGACCGGGGCTGGGACCTGGCGGGCCTGTACGACCCGGATCCGGACCGGCCGGGCACCACGTACAGCCGTCAGGGCGGGTTCCTGCACGAAGCCGCCGGGTTCGACGCCGAGTTCTTCGGGATCTCGCCGCGCGAGGCGCTCGCGATGGACCCGCAGCAGCGCCTGCTGCTGGAGTCCGCCTGGGAGGCGCTGGAGGACTCGGGGCTGGACCCGGCGGGGCTGCGGGGCAGCCGGACGGGCGTCTTCGTCGGCACCAACGGGCAGGACTACCTGTCCGTCCTGGAGGGCGCGCCGGGAGCGTCCGAGGGTCACTTCCTGACCGGGAACACCGCCAGCGTGCTGTCCGGCCGGATCTCCTACGCGCTCGGCCTGGAGGGGCCCGCGCTGACCGTGGACACCGCCTGTTCCTCCTCCCTGGTGGCGATCCACCTGGCGGCCCAGGCGCTGCGCCGCGGCGAGTGCGACCGGGCGCTGGCGGCCGGGGTGACGGTGATGAGCACGCCGAAGCTGTTCGTGGAGTTCAGCCGGCAGCGCGGGCTGGCGCCGGACGGGCGCTGCAAGGCGTTCTCGGCGGCCGCCGACGGCACCGGCTGGGGCGAGGGCGTCGGGGTGCTGGTGCTGGAACGGCTGTCGGACGCCCGCCGCGCCGGGCACCGGGTGCTCGCCGTGATCCGCGGCTCGGCCGTCAACCAGGACGGCGCCAGCAACGGGCTCACCGCCCCCAACGGCCCCTCCCAGCAGCGCGTCATCCGGGCCGCCCTCGCCGACGCCGGACTCACCGCCGCCGACGTCGACGCCGTCGAGGCGCACGGCACCGGCACCCGACTCGGCGACCCGATCGAGGCCCAGGCCCTGCAGGCGGTGTACGGGCGGGGCCGTCCGGACGGCCGCCCGCTGCTGCTCGGGTCGGTCAAGTCCAACCTGGGGCACACCCAGGCCGCCGCGGGCGTGGCCGGGGTGATGAAGACGGTGCTGGCGCTGCGGCACGGCGTGCTGCCGCGCACCCTGCACGTGGACGCGCCGAACCCGCACGTGGACTGGTCGGCGGGCGGGGTCGAGCTGCTCACCGAGTCCCGGCCGTGGGAGACCGGCGGCCGGCCGCGGCGGGCGGGCGTCTCGTCCTTCGGCATCAGCGGCACCAACGCGCACGTGATCGTCGAGCAGGCCCCCGAGCCGGAACCGGCCCCGGCTCCGACCGCGGAGCCGGCCCCCGCCGGGCGGGCGGGCCTGCCGCTGCTGCTGTCGGCCCGCGGTGACGCCGCCCTGCGGATCCAGGCGGAGCGGCTGGCGGGCCTGCTGGCGGAGCGTCCGGAGCTGGACCCTGCGGAGCTGGGCCGGGCCCTGGCCGCCGGGCGGGCCGGGCTGGAGCGGCGCGCGGCGGTGCTCGGCACCGGCCGGGAGGAGCTCGGCGAGGGCCTGCGGGCGCTGGCCTCGGGCACCCGGTCGGCCCGGGTCGTCACCGGCGCCGTCACCGCGGCGGGCCGGACGGCCTTCCTGTTCCCCGGTCAGGGCAGCCAGCGGGCCGGGGCCGGGGCCGGGCTCTACCGCGACGAGCCGGTGTTCGCGGACGCGCTGGACGAGGTGCTGGCCGCGCTCGCACCGCACCTGGACCTGCCGCTGGCCGAGGTGATGTTCGCGCAGCCGGGCAGCGCGCGGGCGGCGCTGCTGGAGCGCACCCGCTACACCCAGCCGGCCCTGTTCGCCCTCCAGACCGCGCTGCTGGCACTGCTGCGCCACCACGGGGTGGAGCCCGACCTGCTGCTCGGGCACTCCGTCGGCGAGCTCTCCGCGGCGCACGCCGCCGGGGTGCTGGACCTCGCGGACGCCTGCGCGCTGGTCGCCGCGCGCGGCCGGCTGATGGACGCGCTCCCGGGCGACGGCGCGATGGTGGCCGTGGAGGCCGAGGAGGGCGAGCTGGCGGCGGCCCTGGCCGACCCCGCGGTCTCGCTGGCGGCGGTGAACGGGCCGCGCTCCTGCGTGCTGTCCGGCGAGCGGGAGGCCGTGCTGCGGGCCGCCGAGGGGTTCCGGGCCGCCGGCCGGCGGGTGAAGCGGCTGGCCGTCAGCCACGCCTTCCACTCCGCGCTGCTGGACCCGATGCTGGCGGAGTTCCGGGCGGTGGCGGAGGGTCTGACGTACCGTCCTCCCGTCCTGTCGGTGGTCTCGAACGTGACCGGCGGGCCGGCCGGGGCGGAGCTGCTGTGCTCGCCCGGGTACTGGGTGCAGCACGTGCGCGGCACGGTGCGCTTCCTGGACGGGGTGCGCGGGCTGCGCGCCGAGGGGGCCGGCACCTTCCTGGAACTGGGCACCGGCGGACTGCTCTCGGCGCTCGTCCAGGAGTGCCTCCCGGACGCGCCCGGGGGCGCCGTGCTGCCGCTGCTGCGCGAGGACCGGCCCGAGCCGGAGGCGCTGACCGGCGCGCTGGCCCGGCTGTACGTGCGGGGCGTGCCGGTGGACTGGCGGCACGGCGGACCGGGCGCGGAGCGGGTCGAGCTGCCGACGTACCCGTTCCGGCGCCGCCGGTTCTGGCCGGAGCGCCCGGCCGCGGCGGCGGACCCGGCGGCCCCGGAGCGGTACCAGGTCGGGTGGCAGCCGCTGGCCGACCCGGCGGCGGCCCGGCTGACGGGCGAGTGGCTGCTGCTGGTCCCGGAGGACGGCGACGCCGGGGACGGCTGCGCGCGGGTGCTCGCGGCGGCCGGGGCCGGGGTGCGGACGGTGCGGGTGCCCGCCGGGGCGGGGCGGGCCGAGCTGGCCGGGCTGCTGGCCGGGCCCGTCGACGAGGCCGGGAGCGAGGGGCTGCCGGCGGGCGGGGTGGTGTCGCTGCTCGGCGGCACCGGCCGGCTGCTGGAGCTGGTGCAGGCGCTCGGTGACGCGGGGCTGCGGGCGCCGCTGTGGTGCGTGACCCGGGGTGCGGTCACCGTGGGGCAGGACGAGGGCGCCCGGCCGGAGCAGGCCCGGCTCTGGGGCCTGGGGCGGGTCGCCGCACTGGAGCACCCGGAGCGGTGGGGCGGGCTGGTCGACCTGCCGGCCGGGCCCGGCGAGCCGGACACCGCCGCCTGGCGCGGGCTCTGCGCGGTGCTGGCGGCCGCCGACGGCGAGGACCAGGTGGCGGTGCGCGCGGGCGGCCTGTTCGGCCGGCGGCTGCACCGGGCCCCGGCCCCCGCCCCGGCGGAGCGGGCCACCACCGGCCGGCCATCCGGGACCTGGCTGATCACCGGGGGCACCGGAGGCCTGGGCGCGCAGCTGGCCCGGCGGCTGGCCGGCTCCGGCGTCGGGCACCTGGTGCTGGCCGGCCGGCGCGGGCCGCAGGCGCCCGGGGCGGCCGAGCTCGCGGCGGAGCTGACCGCCCGCGGCGTCCGGGTCACCCTGGCGGCCTGCGACGTCACGGACCGGGACTCGCTCCGGGCGGTGCTGGACGGGCTCGGCGGGGAGCGGGTGAACGCGGTGGTGCACGCCGCGGGCCTGACCTCGGGGACCCTGCTCGCGGACTGCACACCGGACGCCCTGGCCGCCGAGTCGGCGGCGAAGGTGGCGGGGGCGGACCACCTGGACGCGCTGTTCGACCGGCCGGCCGGGCAGCAGCTGGACGCCTTCGTGCTGTTCTCCTCGGTGTCTGCGGCCTGGGGCAGCGGCGGACAGGGCGCCTACGCGGCGGCCAACGCCCACCTGGACGCGCTGGCCGCGGACCGGCGCGCCCGCGGGCTGGTGGCGACCTCGGTGGCCTGGGGGCCGTGGGCGGGTGACGGCATGGCGGCCGGCGCGGTCGGCGAACGGCTGCGGGCGCACGGGCTGGTGCCGATGGCCCCGGAGGCGGCGCTGGACGCGCTGCGGCTGGCCCTGGAGCTGGACGAGACGCACGTCGTGGTGGCGGCCGTGGACTGGCCGCGGTTCGGGCGGGCCTTCGAGTCGGCCCGGCGCAGCCCGCTGCTCGCCGGACTGGTCCCCGCCGCTCCGCCGGCGCCGGAGAACGACGCCGACGCCGAGGCCGGCGAGGAGTCCGCGGGCGTGCGGCTGCGCCGCCGGCTGGACCCGCTGACCGGGCCGGCCCGGCTGCGGATGCTGGTGGAGCTGGTCCGGGCGGAGGCCGCGGACGTCCTCGGCCACACCGGCGCGCAGCAGCTGGAGGCCGAACGGCCCTTCCGGGAGGCCGGCTTCGACTCGCTGACGGCCGTGGAGCTGCGGAACCGGCTGGTGACCGCCTGCGGCCGGGAGCTGGGGGTGACGGTGGTCTTCGACCACCCGACCGCGGCCGCGCTGGCCGGGCACCTGCACGCCGAGCTGTACGGCGCCACGCCGGACGGCGCCACGCCGGCCACGGCCGGGGCGGCCGCCGCCGGGCTTCACGTCGCCGGGTCGGCCGGTACGGACCCGACGGCCGACGCGCCGCCGGCCGGGGAGCCGCTCGCGGTGGTCGCGATGGCCTGCCGTTTCCCGGGCGGGGTGGACTCCCCCGAGGAGCTGTGGCGGCTGGTCTCCGAGGGCCGGGACGCGGTCGGCGCCCTGCCCACCGACCGCGGTTGGCCGCTGGAGTCGCTGGTCAGCGAGGACCGGGACGCGCCCGGCACGTTCTACGCCCGGGCGGGCGGGTTCCTGGCGGATCCGGGCGCCTTCGACGCCGGGTTCTTCGGGATCTCACCGCGCGAGGCGCTCGCGATGGACCCGCAGCAGCGGCTGCTGCTGGAGACCTCCTGGGAGGCGGTGGAGCGGGCGGGCATCGACCCGGCGTCGCTGCGCGGCAGCACGGGCGGGGTGTTCCTGGGCCTGGCCTCGCAGGGCTACGGCACCGGCCCGCAGGACCCTGCGGCGGACGTCGAGGGGCACCTGCTCGCCGGGAACGTCACCAGCGTGGCGTCCGGCCGGATCGCGTACACGCTGGGCCTGCAGGGCCCGGCGGTGACGGTGGAGACGGCCTGCTCGTCCTCGCTGGTGGCGCTGCACCTGGCGGGCCAGTCGCTGCGGGCCGGGGAGTGCTCCTTCGCCCTGGTCGGCGGCGCCGCGGTGATGGCGAGCCCGGACGTGTTCGTGGAGTTCAGCCGGCAGGGCGGGCTCTCCGCGGACGGCCGCTGCCGGTCGTTCGGGGACGGCGCCGACGGCACCGGCTGGGGCGAGGGCGCCGGCGTCCTGCTGGTGGAGACGTTGGCCGAGGCGCGGCGGCTCGGGCACCCGGTGCTCGCCGTGGTCCGCGGCAGCGCCGTCAACCAGGACGGCGCCAGCAACGGGCTGACGGCGCCGAACGGGCAGGCGCAGCAGCGGGTGATCCGCCGGGCGCTGGCCAACGCGGGCCTGACGGCGGCGGAGGTGGACGCGGTCGAGGCGCACGGCACCGGCACCACCCTGGGCGACCCGATCGAGGCCGAAGCGCTGCTCGCCACGTACGGCCGGGACCGCGACGCCGACCGCCCGCTCTGGCTGGGCTCCCTCAAGTCGAACATCGGCCACACCCAGGCCGCCGCGGGCGTCGCCGGGGTGATCAAGTCGGTGCTGGCGCTGCAGCACGGCGTGCTGCCGCGCACCCTGCACGCCGAGGAGCCCACCCGGAAGGTCGACTGGTCCGCCGGGGCGGTCCGCCTGCTGACGCAGGCCCAGGAGTGGCCGCGCACCGGGCGGCCGCGGCGGGTCGGGGTGTCCTCCTTCGGGATGAGCGGCACCAACGCGCACGCGATCGTGGAGGAGGCACCGGCGCTCACCGGGGGCGTTCCGGAAGCCACCGGGGGCACGCCGGAGGCCGCCGGGGAGGCGTCGCCCGCGGACCGGGCGCTGCCGTGGCTGCTGTCGGCCCGCAGCCCGGCGGCGCTGCGCAGCCAGGCCGGGCGGCTGCTGGCCCGGCTCGACGCCGACCCGGGGCTCGACGCCGGCGAGGTGGCCCGCACACTGGCCGGCGGCCGGGCGGTGTTCCCCCACCGGGCGGCGCTGCTCGGCGGCGGCCGGGAGCAGCTGCGGGAGGAGCTGGCCGCGCTGGCCGGCGGGCTGCCGTCGGCGGGGGTGGCGGAGGGCCGGGCCCGCGGCGGGACGGTGCTGGTGTTCCCCGGGCAGGGGGCGCAGTGGGCCGGGATGGCCGTCGAACTCCTCGACTCCAGCGAGGCGTTCGCCGCCTCCATGGCCGACTGCGAACACGCCCTCGCCGCGCACGTCGACTGGTCCCTCACCGACGTCCTACGCACCCACGACCCCCTCGACCGCGTCGACGTCGTCCAACCCGCCCTCTTCGCCGTCATGGTCTCCCTCGCCACCCTCTGGGAATCCTGGGGCATCACCCCCGACGCCGTCCTCGGCCACTCCCAAGGCGAGATCGCCGCCGCCGTCGTCGCCGGAGCACTCACCCTCGAAGACGGCGCCCGCGTCGTCGCCCTGCGCAGCAAAGCCCTGCGCCGCATCGAAGGACAGGGCGGCATGGTCTCGGTGTCGGCGGGGCCGGAGCGGACCGCCGAGCTGCTGCGCGGCTACGGGGACGCCCTGTGCGTGGCCGCGGTGAACAGCCCGGAGGCGGTGGTGGTGGCCGGGGCGCCGGAGGCGCTGGCGGCGCTGCTGGCGGACTGCGAGCGGGCCGGGGTCCGGGCGCGGCTGATCCCGGTCGGGTACGCGGCGCACTCGCCGCGGGTGGCGGAGGTGCGGGAGCGGCTGCTGGCCGACCTGGCGCCGGTGCGGCCGCGGGCCGCGAAGGTGCCGCTGTACTCGACCGTGACGGGCGGCGCGCTGGACGGCGCGGAGCTGGACGCCGACTACTGGTACCGCAACCTGCGCGAGCCGGTGGCCTTCGCGGCCGCGACGCGGGCGCTGCTGGAGGCCGGGCACGGCCTGTTCGTCGAGGTGAGCCCGCACCCGGTGCTGGTCGCGGCGGTGGACAGCTCGGCGCAGGCCGCCGGGCGACCGGCGGCGGCCGTCGGCACCCTGCGGCGGGACGACGGCGGGCCGGAGCGGCTGCTGCGCGCGCTGGCCGAGGCCTGGGTCTGCGGGGCGGGCGTCGACTGGCCCGCCGGCCGGGCGGCCCGGCCGGACCTGCTGCCGACCTACCCGTTCGAGCGGGACCGCTACTGGCTGGCGACGCCGGGCCGCGGCGGCTGGGCGACCGGCCCCGACCGGGGGCCCGCCGGCGTACCGGACCCGGCGCCGCAGGACGGCCCGCCGGCCGATCCGGGGGCGGAGCTGGCGGCCCGGCTGGCGCCGCTGGACGAGGGCGACCGGCGGCGGGTGCTGCTGGAGCTGGTGTGCGCGCACGCGGCCGCCGCGCTCGGGTACGGCCGGGCGGCAGACGTGCCTCCGGAGCGGGCCTTCGCCGAGCTGGGCTTCGACTCGATGCTCGCGGTGCGGTTCCGCAACCGGCTGTGCACGGCCACCGGTCTCGCGCTGCCGCCTACGGCCGTCTTCGACCATCCGAGCCCGGCCGCGCTGGCCGCCTTCCTCCACGGGGAGCTGTGCCCGGAGCCCCGGGGGCCCGCCGAGGCCGAACTCGACCGGCTGGCCGCGGCGTTGGCCGCCCTGGACCCGGGCGATCCGGGCGCCTCGGCGGTCGACGGCCGGCTGCGGGAGCTGCTGCGCGCCTGGGGCGAGCGGGCCGGTGCCGGTCCGGACCGGGGGGCCGGGCCCGGCGCAGCGGCGGAGCTCGGCACCGCGACCGCCGACGAACTGTTCGACCTGCTCGACAACGACTTCGGAATGGCCTGAGGGAGAACTGGGACCGATGCAGGACAACGAGAAGCTCCTCGAGTACCTCAGGCGCGCCACGGCCGAACTCGGCACGGCCCGGCAGGAGTTGCGGGCCGCCGAGGACGCCCGGCACGAGCCGGTGGCGATCGTCGCGATGGGCTGCCGCTACCCGGGCGGGGCCGACACCCCGGAGCTGCTCTGGGAGCTGGTCGAGCGCGGCGGCGACGCGATCGGCGACTGGCCGGACGACCGCGGCTGGGACGTCGGCCGGCTCTACCACCCGGACCCGGAGCGCACCGGTACCTCGTACACCCGCAGCGGCGGGTTCCTGTACGCGGCGGGCGAGTTCGACGCGGGCTTCTTCGGGATCAGTCCGCGCGAGGCGCTCGCCATGGACCCGCAGCAGCGGCTGCTGCTGGAGACCTGCTGGGAGACGGTGGAACGGGCCGGGATCGACCCGACGACGCTGCGCGGAAGCCGGACCGGGGTGTTCGCCGGGGCGATCGGCAACGGCTACGGCTCCGGTCCGCGGCAGCCCGCCGAGGTGGAGGGACTGCTGGACACCGGCACGGCCGGCAGCGTGGTCTCCGGCCGGGTCTCGTACACCCTCGGGCTGGAGGGCCCGGCCGTCACCGTGGACACGGCCTGCTCCTCCTCGCTGGTGGCGCTGCACCTGGCGGTGCGCTCGCTGCGGTCCGGGGAGTGCGCGCTGGCGCTGGCCGGCGGGGTGTCGGTGATGGCGACCCCGGACGCCTTCGTCGCGTTCAGCCGGCAGCGGGCGCTGTCCGCGGACGGCCGCTGCAAGGCCTTCGCCGCGGCCGCCGACGGCACCGGCTGGGCCGAGGGCGTCGGCGTGCTCCTGCTGGAGCGGCTGTCGGACGCCCGGGCCAACGGGCACCGGGTGCTGGCCGTGATCCGCGGCACCGCGGTGAACCAGGACGGCGCCAGCAACGGGCTGACCGCCCCCAACGGGCCCTCCCAGCAGCGGGTGATCGCCGAGGCGCTGGCCGACGCCCGGCTCTCCCCCGCCGAGGTGGACGCCGTCGACGCGCACGGCACCGGCACCCGGCTCGGCGACCCGATCGAGGCGCAGGCCCTGCTGGCCGCCTACGGCCGCGGCCGGCCCGCGGGCCGGCCGCTGTGGCTGGGCTCGCTGAAGTCCAACCTCGGGCACACCTCGGCGGCCGCCGGGGTCGGCGGGATCATCAAGATGGTGCAGGCGATGCGGCACGGCGTGCTGCCGCGCACCCTGCACGTGGACGAGCCGTCCCCGTTCGTGGACTGGTCGGCGGGCGCGGTCGAACTGCTCACCGAGGCCCGGCCGTGGGAGACCGACGGCCGACCGCGCCGGGCCGGGGTCTCCGGCTTCGGCGTGAGCGGCACCAACGCGCACGTGATCGTCGAACAGGCCGAGGCGGACCAGCAGGCCGGGGAGGACCCGCAGGCCGAGGCGGGCCGGCAGACCGGGGAGCACCGGCAGGAGCGCCCGGACGGCGCCGGGGACGGCCCGGACGGCCCGCTGCCGTGGGTGCTGTCGGCCCGCGACCCGCAGGCGCTGCGCGCCCAGGCCGCCGCCCTGGCCGGCTTCCTCACCGCGGAACCCGCCGGCGGCCCCGCCGTCGCCCCGGCCGCCGTCGGCCGGGCGCTGGCCACCGCCCGGTCCGCCTTCGAGCACCGCGCCGCCCTGGTCGCCGCCGACCGCGCGGGCTTCGCCGCCGGCCTGGACGCGCTGTCCCGCGGCGAGACGGCGCCCGGCCTGGTGCTCGGCACCGCGGGCCCGGCCGGCAGGACCACCTTCGTCTTCCCCGGGCAGGGCTCCCAGTGGGCCGGGATGGCCGTCGAACTCCTGGACTCCGACGAGGTGTTCGCCGCCTCCATGGCCGACTGCGAACAGGCCCTCGCCCCGCACGTCGACTGGTCCCTCACCGGAGTGCTGCGCTCCGGCGAGCCCCTGGAGCGCGTGGACGTCGTCCAGCCCGCCCTGTTCGCCGTCATGGTCTCGCTCGCCGCCCTCTGGCAGCACCACGGCGTCACCCCCGACGCCGTCCTCGGCCACTCCCAGGGAGAGATCGCCGCCGCCGTCGTCGCCGGCGCCCTCACCCCGGAGGACGGCGCCCGGGTCGTCGCCCTGCGCAGCAAGGCCCTGCGCCGCATCGAAGGACAGGGCGGCATGGTCTCGGTGCCGCTGCCCGCCGAGCGGCTGGCCGGTCTGCTGGAGCGCTGCGCGGGCCGGCTGTCCGTCGCGGCGCTCAACGGGCCGTCCGCGACCGTGCTGTCCGGCGACCCGGAGGCCGTCGAGCTGGTGCTCGCCGAGCAGCCGGACGCCCGGCGGATCCCGGTCGACTACGCCTCGCACTCCGCGCAGGTCGAGCAGGTCCGCGAGGAGCTGGCCGAGCAGCTGGCCGGGCTGCGCCCGGTGGCCGCCCGGGTGCCGTTCTTCTCCACCGTGGACGGCTGCCGGCTGACCGGCGAGGAGCTGGACGCCGAGTACTGGTACCGCAACCTGCGCCAGACCGTCCGCTTCGAGCCGGCCGTCCGGGCCCTGTTGGAGCAGGGTCACCGCTACTTCGTGGAGGCCAGCCCGCACCCGGTGCTGACCTTCGGGGTGCAGCAGACCGCGGAGGCCGGGGACTTCGAGGCGGCCGCGCTGTGCACGCTGCGCCGGGAGGAGGGCGGCCGGGAGCGGTTCCTGCTGGCGCTCGGCGAGGCGCACTGCGCCGGCCGCTCGCCCGACTGGCGGCAGGTGTTCGGCGCGCGGCCCGGGCCGGCCGTCGACCTGCCGACCTACGCGTTCCAGCGCCGCCGGTACTGGCTGGAGGCGGGCCGGGCGGCCGAGGAGCCGGCCGACCCTGCCGCCGAGCGGTTCTGGGCGGCCGTGCGCGACGGCGACCTGCCGGAGCTCACCGCCACCCTCGGCGTCGCCGCCGAGGACCCGCTGAGCGCGGTGCTGCCCGCGCTGGCCGACTGGGACCGGCGCCGGGGCGAGCGCGGCACCGTCGACGCCTGGCGCTACCGGGTCGAGTGGCGCCGGCTCCCCGATCCCGAGCGGGCCGGGCCGGAGCGGGCCGCGCCGTCCGGGCGCTGGCTGCTGCTGGTCCCGGAGGGGCTGGCCGGGCATCCGCTGGCGGCGGCCTGCGCGGGCGCGCTGGCCGGCACCGAGCTGACGGTCCTCGAACTGGCCGCGGCCGACGCCGACCGGACGGTCCTGGCCGCCCGGCTGGGCGGGGCACCGGGCGGGGCGCCGGACGGCGTGCTGTCCCTGCTGGCGCTGGACGAGCGGCCGCACCCCGACCACCCGGTGGTGCCGGTCGGGGTGGCGCTCAACCTGGCGCTGGCGCAGGCCCTCGGCGACCTCGGTTCCCGGGCGCCCCTGTGGTGGGCGAGCAGCGGCGCCGTCGCCGTCGGCCCGCAGGACCGGCCGCCGGCGCCCGCCCAGCAGCTGAGCTGGGGCCTGGGCCGGGTCGCCGCGCTGGAGTACCCGCGCGGCTGGGGCGGTCTGCTGGACGTGCCGGAGGCCCTCGACGAACGCGGTGCCGACCGGCTGGCCGCGGCCCTGGCCGGGCGCGGCGGCGAGGACCAGATCGCCCTGCGCGAGGGCGCCGGGTACGGCCGCCGGCTGGTCCGCTCGCCCGCCCCCCGGGCGGGCGCCGGGCGGCCCTGGCGGCCGCGAGGCACGGTGCTGATCACCGGCGGCACCGGCGGGGTCGGCAGCCGGATCGCCCGCTGGCTGGCCGAGGCGGGCGCGGAGCACCTGGTGCTGGCGGGCCGCTCCGGGCCGCGGGCGCCGGGGGCGGCCGCGCTGGCCGAGGAGCTGACCGCGCTGGGCTGCCGGGTCACCCTGGCCGCCTGCGACGTCGCCGACCGGGCCGCGCTGGGCGCCCTGGTGGAGGGGCTGGCCGCGGACGGCGACGCGGTCCGCTCGGTGCTGCACGCGGCCGGCGCCGGCCTGCTGGTGCCGCTGCCGGACACCGACCTGGCCGAGTTCGCCGACACGCTGTACGCGAAGGTCGGCGGCGCCGCCAACCTGGACGAGCTGTTCCGGGACACCGCGTTGGACGCCTTCGTGCTGTTCTCCTCGATCTCCTCGGTGTGGGGCAGCGCCGACCACGGCGCGTACGCCGCCTCCAACGCCTACCTGGACGCACTGGCCGAGCGGCGCCGGGCCCGCGGCCTGGCCGCGACCTCGGTGGTCTGGGGCATCTGGGACCCGGAGGGCGGCGCGGGCATGGCCGCGCACCTGGTCGAGGCGCAGCTGCGGGCCCAGGGCATCGTCTTCATGCCGCCGTCGCTCGCGGTGACGGCCCTGCAGCAGGTGCTCGACCTGGACGAGCCGGTGCCGGTGGTCGCCGACGTGGACTGGGCGCGGTTCGCGCCGGTGTTCACCTCGGCCCGGCCGAGCCCGCTGATCTCGGAACTGCCGGAGGTCCGGGCCGCGCTGGCCGGCGAACCCGCCGACGAGCGGCCCGACGGCGCCGCGGCCGAACTGCGCGAGCGGCTCCGCCCGCTGCCCGCCGCCGAGCGGGAGCGGGCGCTGACCGAGCTGGTCCGGGGCCGGGCGGCGGCCGTGCTGGGGCACGACTCCCCGGCCGCGGTGGAGCCCGGCCGGGCCTTCCGCGACCTGGGCTTCGACTCCCTGACGGCCGTCGAGATGCGCAACCGGCTGAACGAGGCGACCGGGCTGCGGCTGCCGGTCACCGTCGTCTTCGACCACTCCTCGGCCACCGCGCTCGGCCGCCACCTTGCCGCCGAGCTGTTCGGCGCCGTGGCCGGCCCGTCGGCCGCGGTGGTGGCCGCGCCGGTCGCGCCGGAGGAGGACCCGGTGGTCATCGTCTCCATGGGGTGCCGCTACCCCGGCGGGATCGACTCCCCCGAGGAACTCTGGCAGGCGCTCACCGACGGCCTGGACGCCGTCTCCGAACTGCCCGCCGACCGGGGCTGGGACCTCGCCGGGCTCTACGACGCCGACCCCGACCGGCCCGGCACCAGCTACGCCGCCGCCGGCGGGTTCGTCCACCGGGCCGGCTGGTTCGACCCGGCGTTCTTCGGGATCAGCCCGCGCGAGGCGCTCGCCATGGACCCGCAGCAGCGGCTGCTGCTGGAGACGGCCTGGGAGGCGCTGGAACGCGCCGGGATCGACCCGGCCGCCCTGCACGGGCAACCGGTCGGGGTGTTCGCCGGCGCCGCCTACCAGGGGTACGGCGGCTCGATGGACCGGGTCCCGGACGAACTGGAGGGCCTGTTCATCGCGGGCGTCTCCACCAGCGTGCTGACCGGCCGGATCGCCTACACGCTGGGGCTGCGCGGCCCTGCCGTGACCGTCGACACCGCCTGCTCCTCCTCGCTGGTCGCCGTCCACCTGGCGGCCCGGGCGCTGCGGGCCGGCGAGTGCTCGCTCGCCCTCGCCGGGGGCGCCACCGTGGTCGGCACCCCGCTGTCGCTGACCGGCTTCAGCCGCCAGCGCGGCCTGGCCGCCGACGGCCGCTGCAAGTCCTTCTCCGCCGCGGCCGACGGCTTCGGCCTGGCGGAGGGCGTGGGCCTGCTGGTGCTGGAGCGGCTCTCCGACGCCCGCCGCCACGGGCACCCGGTGCTCGCCGTCCTGCGCGGCTCCGCCGTCAACCAGGACGGCGCCAGCAACGGGCTGACCGCGCCCAGCGGCCTCGCCCAGCGGGAGGTGATCCGGCAGGCGCTCGCCGACGCCGGGCTGACCACCGCCGAGGTGGACGCCGTGGAGGCGCACGGCACCGGCACCCGCCTCGGCGACCCGATCGAGGCGGACGCCCTGCTCGCCACCTACGGCCAGGACCGCCCCGCCGACCGGCCGCTGCTGCTCGGCTCCCTCAAGTCGAACATCGGCCACACCCAGGCCGCCGCCGGCGTCGCCGGGATCATGAAGATGGTGCTGGCCATGCAGCACGGCGTGCTGCCCCGCACCCTGCACCTGGACGAGCCCACCCCGGACGTCGACTGGACGGCCGGCGCCGTCGAACTGCTCACCGAAGCACGGCCGTGGGAGGCCACCGGGCACCCGCGCCGGGCCGGCGTCTCCTCCTTCGGGCTGAGCGGCACCAACGCCCACGTCATCGTCGAGCAGCCGCCCGTCGGGGAGGCCGCCGCCCCGGAGGCACCCGACGGGATCGACCCGGCGCCGCGTGCCGTGCCGTGGCTGCTGTCGGCCCGCAGCGCCGACGCCCTGCGGGCCCGGGCCGAGCAGCTGCGCACCCTCGCCGACCAGGGCCACGACCCGCGCGACGTCGGCCGGGCGCTGGCCCGCACGCGGACGGCGTTCGAGCACCGGGCCGCCGTGGTCGGCACCGGGCCGGACGACTTCCGGCGCGGCCTGGACGAGCTGATCGCCGGGCGCACCGCGGCCACCGTGGCCCGGGGCCTCGCCGGCCGTCCGGGGCGCACGGTGTTCGTCTTCCCCGGCCAGGGCTCCCAGTGGCCCGGGATGGCGCTCGGCCTGCTGGACACCGAACCCGTCTTCGCCGAGCGGATCGCCGCCTGCGAGCGGGCCCTCGCCCCGCACGTGGACTGGTCGCTGACCGAACTGCTGCGCTCCGGCGACCCGTTGGAGCGGGTCGACCTGGTGCAGCCGGTGCTGTTCGCGGTGATGGTGTCGCTGGCCGAACTCTGGCGCTCGTACGGGATCGAACCGGCCGCCGTGGTCGGCCACAGCCAGGGCGAGATCGCGGCGGCCTGCGTCGCCGGGGCGCTGACCCTGGAGGACGCTGCCAAGGTGGTCGCGCTGCGCAGCAGGGCGCTGCGCGCGCTGACCGGCCGCGGTGCCATGCTGTTCGTGCCGCTCGCAGTGGAGGCCGTCACCGGCCGGCTGGCCGCCTGGGGCGATCGGATCGGCGTCGCCGCCGTCAACGGCCCGACCTCGGTGGCGCTGTCCGGCGACCCGCAGGCCCTCGCCGAGCTGGCCGAGGAGCTGTCCGCGGACGGCGTGCTGAACTGGCCCATCCCCGGCGTGGACTTCGCCGGGCACTCCGCGCAGGTCGAGGAGATCGAGGCCGAGCTGCGCACCCTGCTCGCCGACGTCCGGCCGCGCAGCACCGGGACGGCCTTCTACTCCACCGTCACCGGCGGCGCCCTGGACACCACCCGGCTGGACGCCGGGTACTGGTACCGCAACCTGCGCCGCCCGGTGGAGTTCGGGCGGGCCGCCCGGGCCCTGCTGGCCGACGGCTACGACGTGTTCGTGGAGACCAGCACCCACCCGGCGCTCACCGTCTGGCTGCAGGAGGCCGTCGAGGCGGCCGGGGGCGACGGCGCGGTGGTCGGCACGCTGCGCCGCGACGAGGGCGGCCGCGAGCGCTTCCTGACCGCGCTGTCCGAACTGCACGTGCTGGGCGTGCCGGTGGACTGGGCCACCGTGTTCCCCGACGGCGGCCGCCCGGTCGGCCTGCCGACGTACCCGTTCCAGCGACAGCACTACTGGCTGGTCCCGGCGGAGCCGCAGAGCGGCGGGGCGGAGGCGGCGGCGCCCGCGGACGAACGGTTCTGGGACGCCGTCGGGCGCGGGGACTCCGCCGCGCTGGCCGACGCGCTGCGGATCGACGACGAGGACACCCGCGGCTCGCTGGCCGCCGTGCTCCCGCCGCTGGCCGCCTGGCTGCGGCACAGCCGGGGCCTGGCCACCGTCGACGGCTGGCGCTACCGCGTCGCGTGGCGGCCCCTGCCGACCGCCGGGACGGGCCGCCCCCGGGGCCACTGGCTGGTGGCCGTCCCGGCGGGCGCCGCCGGCGACGCGGTCACGGCCGACTGCCTGCGGGCGCTCACCGAGCACGGCGCCGGGGCCACCGTCCAGGAGGTCCCGGACACCGGCCGGGCCGAACTGGCCGCCCGGCTCGCGGAGCTGCGCCCGGACGGCGTGCTCTCCCTGCTCGCCCTGGACGAGCGCCCGCAGGCCGCCGGGTCGGCGCTGCCGGCCGGGCTGGCCGCCACGGTGACCCTGCTCCAGGCGCTCGGTGACTGCGGATCGGCGGCACCGCTGTGGTGCGCGACCCGGGGTGCGGTCGCGGTGGGCCGCTCCGACCGGCTCGCCGCTCCGCTGCAGGCGCTGGCCTGGGGCCTGGGCGGGGTGGCCGCGGTGGAGTACCCGCAGCGCTGGGGCGGGCTGGTCGACCTGCCGGAGCTGCTGGACGCCCGGGCCCGCGCCCGGCTGGCCGGCCTGCTGGCCGACACCGACGGCGAGGACCAGGTGGCGCTGCGCCCGTCCGGTCTGTACGGCCGCCGGCTGGAGCGCGCGGCGGCCGGGGGCGGCGGGGCGGCCTGGGTACCGGACCCGGACGGCACGGTGCTGATCACCGGCGGGACGGGGGCGCTCGGGGCGCACGTCGCCCGCTGGCTGGCCCGCTCCGGAGCCCGGCACCTGCTGCTGACCGGCCGCCAGGGGCCGGCGGCGCCCGGCGCCGCCGAGCTGGTCGCCGAACTGGCGGAGCTGGGGGCGAGCGCCACGGTGGCGGCCTGCGACGTCGCGGACCGCCCGGCACTGGCGCAGCTGCTGGCCGCCGTCCCGGCCGACCGGCCGCTGCGGGCCGTGGTGCACGCCGCCGGCGTCCTGGACGACGGCGTGCTGGACTCGCTGACCCCGGAGCGGGCCGCGGGGGTGCTGCGGCCCAAGGTGGACGCGGCACTGCACCTGGACGAGCTGACCCGGGATCTGGACCTGCAGGCCTTCGTGCTGTTCTCCTCGCTGGCCGGGACCCTCGGCGGCACCGGGCAGGGCGGCTACGCGGCGGCCAACGCCTTCCTGGACGCCCTGGCGCAGCAGCGCCGGGCCGCGGGCCGCGCCGCCACCTCGGTGGCCTGGGGCCTGTGGGGCGGGGAGTCGCTGTCCGGCGGCGCGGTCGGCGAGCGGCTGGTGCGCGACGGCCTGCCCGCGATGGCGCCGCAGGCGGCGCTCGCCGCACTGCAGCAGGCCCTGGACCACGACGACACCCGGGTGGTCGTCGCCGACTTCGCCTGGGAGCGGTTCGTCCGGGCGTACACCGCCCTGCGGCCGAGCGCCCTGCTGCGCGACCTGCCCGAGGCGGCCCGGGTGACGCCGCAGGACGCGGGCGGGGACTCCTTCGCGGCCCGGCTGGCCGGGTTGGACCGGGCCGCGCGGCTGGCCGCGGTGGCGGAGCTGGTGCGCACCGAGGTGGCCGCGGTGCTCGGCCACCCGGACCCGTCGGCGATCGAACCGGAGCGGGTGTTCAAGGACATCGGCTTCGACTCGCTGACCGCCGTCGAACTGCGCAACCGGCTCTCCGCGGCGACCGGACTGCGGCTGTCCGTCACCCTGGTGTTCGACTACCCGACGACGGCGGCGCTGGCCGGGCACCTGCTGCCGCAGCTGCCGGGCGCGGACGAGGCGCCCGCGGCACCCGCCGCGGCGGCGCCGCCCGCCGCCGGACCGGCCGCCGCCGAGGACGACCCGATCGCGATCGTCGCGATGGGCTGCCGCTTCCCCGGCGGGGTGCGCACCCCGGAGGACCTGTGGCGGCTGGCGGTGGAGGGCACCGACGCGATCGGCGGCTTCCCCACCGACCGCGGCTGGGACCTGGAGGGCCTGTACGACCCGGATCCGGAGCAGGTCGGCACCACCTACGCCCGCGAGGGCGGCTTCCTCTACGACGTGGGCGACTTCGACCCGTCGTTCTTCGGGATCTCGCCGCGCGAGGCGGTCTCCGTCGACCCGCAGCAGCGGCTGCTGCTGGAGGTCGCCTGGGAGGCGTTCGAGCGCGCCGGGATCGACCCGCACACCCTCAAGGGCGACCGCGGTGGCGTGTTCGTCGGCTCCAGCTACCGTGACTACGGCTCGCGGGTGACCCGGCCGTCCGAGGAGTTCGAGGGCTACCTCGGCATCGGCAGCGCCGGCAGCGTGGCCTCCGGGCGGATCGCCTACACCTTCGGCCTGGAGGGCCCGGCGGTGACCGTGGACACCGCCTGCTCCTCGGCGCTGGTCGCGGTGCACCTGGCCACCCGGGCGCTGCGGGCCGGCGAGTGCACGCTGGCGCTGGCCGGCGGGGTGACGGTCATGGCCGGGCCGGGCGCGTTCGTGGAGTTCAGCCGGCAGCGCGGCCTGGCCGCCGACGGCCGGTGCAAGCCGTTCGCGGCCGCCGCCGACGGCACCGCCTGGGCGGAGGGCGCCGGTCTGCTGCTGCTGGAGCGGCTCTCCGACGCCCGCCGCCACGGGCACCCGGTGCTGGCGCTGATCCGCGGCTCGGCCGTCAACCAGGACGGCGCCAGCAACGGGCTGACCGCGCCCAACGGCCCCTCCCAGCAGCGGGTCATCCGCCAGGCGCTGGAGAGCGCGGGCCTGACGCCCGCCGAGGTGGACGCCGTGGAGGCGCACGGCACCGGCACCCGCCTCGGCGACCCGATCGAGGCGCAGGCCCTGCTCGCCACCTACGGGCAGGACCGCCCCGCCGACCGGCCGCTGCTGCTCGGCTCCCTCAAGTCGAACATCGGCCACACCCAGGCCGCCGCCGGCGTCGCCGGGATCATGAAGATGGTGCTGGCCATGCAGCACGGCGTGCTGCCCCGCACCCTGCACGTCGACCGGCCGTCCCCGGAGATCGACTGGACGGCCGGCGCGGTCGAACTGCTCACCGAGAACACCCCCTGGCCGAGCACCGGGCACCCGCGGCGCGCCGCGGTCTCCTCCTTCGGGGTCAGCGGCACCAACGCGCACACCGTGCTGGAGCACGTCCCGGCCCCCGCCCCGGCCGCCGAGCCGGGCACCGACGCGGCCGGCGACCCGGGCGCGGCGGGCCGGGGCGTCGAGCCCGGCCCGTGGCTGCTGTCGGCCCGCACCCCCGAGGCGCTGCGCGCCCAGGGCGCCCGGCTGCTGGAGCACCTGGCCGCGCACCCGGATGCCGACCCGGGCCCGGCCCTGGCCGGCTCCCGCGCCTCCTTCGAGCACCGGGCCGCCCTGGTCGGCGAGGACCGCACCGGCGCCCTGCGGGCCCTGGCGGACGGCGCCGGCCACCCCGGCCTGCTGCTCGGCCCGGCGGGCCGGGGCGGACGCACCGCCTTCCTGTTCTCCGGGCAGGGCAGCCAGCACGCCGGGATGGGCGCCCAGCTGTACGCCGCGCACCCCGTGTTCGCGGACGCCTTCGACCGGGTCTGCGCCGAACTCGACCCGCTGCTGGAGCGGCCGCTGCAGGAGGCGATCGCCGACGCCGCGCTGCTCGACCGCACCGAGTACACCCAGCCCGCCCTGTTCGCGCTCGGCACCGCGCTGTTCCACCTCGCCGAGCACTGGGGGGTGCGCCCCGACTACCTGCTCGGCCACTCGATCGGCGAGCTGACCGCCGCCCACGTCGCCGGGGTGCTCACCCTGCCGGACGCGGCGGCGCTGGTCGCCGCGCGGGGCCGGCTGATGCAGGCGATGCCCGCCGGCGGTGCGATGGCCGCCCTGGCCGTCACCCCCGAGGAGCTGGCCCCGCTGCTCGCCGGGCGCTCCGACGAGGTCGCCCTCGCCGCGGTCAACGGCCCCGCCGCCACCGTCGTCTCCGGCGACGCCGACGCGGTGCTGGAGATCGCCGCCCACTGGTCGGCGCTCGGCCGGCGCACCCGACGGCTGCGGGTCGGCCACGCCTTCCACTCCCCGCACCTGGACGGGATGCTGGAGGACTTCCGCCGGGTCACCGAGCAGGTGGAGTTCCACCCGCCGCGGATCCCGGTGGTCTCCAACGTGACCGGCGCCGTCGCCACCGCCGAGCAACTCGCCTCCCCCCGGCACTGGGTGGACCAGCTGCGCGGCACCGTCCGCTTCCACGAGGGCATCGCCCACCTGGAGCGGGCCGGCGTCACCGGCTACGTCGAACTCGGCCCCGACGGCACCCTCGCCGGCCTCGGCCGGGACTGCCTGGGCGACGACTCCGACGACGCCCTGCTGGTGCCCCTGCTGCGCCGGGACCGCCCCGAACCCGCCGCGCTCACCGCGGCCCTCGCCGCCCTGCACGTCCACGGCCGACCGGTGGACTGGAGCCGCCGCTTCGGCGCCGCCGTGCCCGCCGAGGCCGCCGCCCTGCCGACCTACGCCTTCCAGCGCCGCCGCTACTGGCTGGAGGCCACCCCGGCCGAGGCCGACCTGCCGTCGGCCGGACTGCTCGCCGTCGACCACCCGCTGCTCGGCGCGGCCGTCGAACTCGCCGACGCCGAGGGGTACCTGTTCACCAGTCGGCTCTCCCTGCGGGCCCAGCCCTGGCTGGCCGACCACCGGGTGTTCGACGGGGTGCTGTTCCCGGCGACGGGCTTCCTGGAGCTGGCCGTCCGGGCCGCCGACCAGGTCGGCTGCGGGCAGGTCGAGGAACTGACCCTGGAGGCGCCGCTGGTGCTGCCGCCGTCCGGCGACACCGTCCTGCAGCTGGTGGTGGGCGCGCCGGATCCCTCCGGGGCCCGGCCTGTCGCCTTCCACGCCCGGCCGGAGGACGGCGGCCAGCCCTGGACCAGGCACGCCACCGGCCTGCTGGCCCCGGTCGCGCCCGGCGCCCGGCCCGCCGCGGACGACCCGGAGCCCTGGCCGCCGGCCGGCGCCGAACCGCTGCCGGTGGACGGCCTGTACGAGCGCTTCGCCGCCGGCGGGTTCGGCTACGGCCCGGCGTTCCAGGGCCTGACCGCCGCCTGGCGGCTCGGTGACGAGGTGTTCGCCGAGGCCCGGCTGCCCGAGGGCCCGCGGGCCGACGCCGCCCGCTACGGACTGCACCCGGCCCTGCTGGACAGCGCCCTGCACGCACTGGTCTTCGACGTGCTGCCCGGCACCGGGCCGGAGGGGGACAGCCAGGGCTGGCTGCCGTTCTCCTGGAACGGCGTCGAGCTGCACGCCCAGGGCGCGGGCGGCGTCCGGCTCCGGCTGACCCCGACCGGGCGGGACTCCGTCGCGGTGCTGGTTTCCGACCCCGCCGGGCGCCCCGTCGCCTCGGCCCGCTCGCTGGTGCTGCGCCCGGTCTCCGCCGACCAGGTGCGCTCCGCCCGGACCGGGCACCACGAGGAACTCTTCCGCACCGAGTGGACGGCGCTGCCGCAGCCGGCGGCGGGCGCCGCGGGCGCGAGCTGGACGGAGCTGCCCCCGGGCGCCCGGCCCGCCGACGTGCCGGCCGAGGGCACGCCGGTGCCCGCCCTGGTGCTGGCCGGCTGCGCCCAGGAGCGGCCCGGGGACTGCGCGGAGTCCGTCCGGGAGGCGACCGGGCAGGCCCTGGCGCTGGTCCGCGACTGGCTGGCCGAGGAGCGGCTGGCCGGCTCGACCCTGGCGCTGCTGACCTCCGGCGCGGTGCCCGTCCACCCCGGCGACGACGTGCCGGACCTCGCCCAGGCCGCCGTCTGGGGCCTGCTGCGCTCCGCGCAGACCGAGAACCCGGGCCGGTTCGTGCTGGTGGACGTGGACGACCTGGCCTCCTCCCGGGCCGCGCTGGGCGCGGCGCTCGCCTCCGGCGAGCCGCAGGTCGCCCTGCGCGACGGCCGCACCTACGTGCCCCGCCTGGCCCGGGTGCCGCGGGCGGCCGAGACGGACGCCCCGCACTGGGACCCGGAGGGCACCGTCCTGATCACCGGCGGCACCGGCGCGATCGGCGCGCTGGTGGCCCGGCACCTGGTCGCCGAGCACGGCGTCCGCCACCTGGTGCTGACCAGCCGCAGCGGGCCCGCCGCCGAGGGCGCGGCCGAACTGCGCGCCGAGCTCGCCGCGTTCGGCGCCGAGGTCGAGCTGGCGGCCTGCGACGCGGCCGACCGCACCGCCCTGGCCGAGCTGCTGGACGGCCTGCCGGCGGCGCACCCGCTGACGGCCGTGGTGCACGCGGCCGGCGTGCTGGCGGACGGGCTGGTCGCGTCGATGACGCCGGACCAGCTGGCCACCGCGCTGCGGCCGAAGGTGGACGCCGCGGTGAACCTGCACGAGCTCACCGAGGGCGGCAAGCTCTCCGCGTTCATCCTGTTCTCCTCCCTCGCCGGGGTCTTCGGCGGCATGGGGCAGGGCAACTACGCGGCGGGCAACGCCTTCCTGGACGCCCTCGCGCACCGGCGCCGGGCCCGCGGCCTGGTCGGCAGCTCGCTGGCCTGGGGCCTGTGGGCGAACGGCGGCGGCATGTCCGGCGGCCTGGACGAGGCCGACCTGCGGCGGATCGCCCGCGGCGGCATCGTGGCCTTCGCCCCGGCCGAGGGTCTGGCCCTGTTCGACGCCGCGCACGCGCTGGACGAGGCGACGGTGCTGCCGGTGCGGCTGGACACCCGGGCGATCGCCGCCCAGGCCGGCACCGGCGGCGTCCCCGCCCTGCTGCGCGACCTGGTCGCGCCGCCCGCCCGGCGCGCCGCCGGTGCGGGGCAGGCCGGGCCGGAGGAGCCCGAGGCGCTGAAGCGCCGGCTGGCCGCCCTGGCCGGGCCGCAGCGCGCCCGCGTCCTGCTGGACCTCGTCCGCTCGCACGCCGGTCTGGTCCTCGGCTTCGCCGCCCAGGACACCGTGCCGGCCGACCGCGGCCTGCTGGAGCTCGGGTTCGACTCGCTGACCGCCGTCGAACTGCGCAACCGGCTGCGGGCCGCCACCGGCCTGCGGCTGCCCGCCACCCTGCTGTTCGACCACCCGACCGCCGCGGCGATCGCCGCACACCTCGCCGAGCACCTCGACCCCGGGCCGGCCGTGCCCGCGCCCGCCGGGCTCACCGAGCTCGACCGGCTCGAACAGGCCCTCGCCGAGGGCGAGCCGCACCCCGAGCTGGCCGCCCGGCTGCAGTCCCTGGTGGCCCGGTTGCGCCCCGGCGCCCCCGCGGGAGGCCCGGACGAGGAGCTGACGGACCGGATGGGCGCCACCGACGACGACCTCTTCGACTTCATCGACAACGAACTCGGCATGCCGTGACGCATGCACCGCTCCCCCGGCCCCTGCCGACGACGACGAAGGTGACCTGCACCGGTGAATGACGACAAGCTGCGCGACTACCTCAAGCGGGTGGCGGCCGACCTGCACCACACCCGCCGACGGCTGGCCGAGGTCGAGGCGGGCGGCCACGAGCCGATCGCAATCGTCTCGATGAGCTGCCGCTACCCCGGCGGGGTCGCCTCCCCCGAGGAGCTGTGGGAGCTGGTCGCCGCCGGCACCGACGCCGTGGCGCCCTTCCCCGCCGACCGCGGCTGGGACCTCGCCGCGCTGGTCGACGAGAGCCGGGAGCGGCCCGGGACCAGCTACGCGGGCGAGGGCGGCTTCCTGGACAGCGTCGGCGCCTTCGATCCGGGCTTCTTCGGGATCTCCCCGCGCGAGGCGCTGGCCATGGACCCGCAGCAGCGGCTGCTGCTGGAGACCGGCTGGGAGGCGTTCGAGCGGGCCGGGATCGACCCGGCCACCCTGCGCGGCAGCCGCACCGGCGTCTTCGCCGGCGTGATGTACCAGGACTACGCCGTACGGCTCCGGCAGGTCCCGGACGACGTGGCCGGCTACCTCGGCAGCGGCAGCTCCGACAGCGTCGCCTCCGGCCGGGTCGCCTACACCTTCGGGCTGGAGGGGCCCGCGCTCAGCGTCGACACCGCCTGCTCCTCCTCGCTGGTGGCGATCCACCTGGCCTGCCAGGCATTGCGCCAGCAGGAGTGCACGCTGGCGCTGGCCGGCGGCGCGATGGTGATGTCCACGCCGGTGCCGTTCGTGGAGATGAGCCGTCAGGGCGGGCTGGCCGCCGACGGCCGCTGCAAGTCCTTCTCGGCCGAGGCCGACGGGACGGGCTGGGGCGAGGGCGTCGGCCTGCTGCTGCTGGAGCGGCTCTCCGACGCCCGCCGCCACGGGCACCCCGTCCTGGCGCTGGTCCGCGGCACCGCCGTCAACCAGGACGGCGCCAGCAGCCGGCTGACCGCCCCCAACGGGCCCGCCCAGCAGCGGGTCATCCGGCAGGCGCTGGCCGCCGCCCGGCTGACCACCGCCGACGTCGACGTGGTCGAGGCGCACGGCACCGGCACCCCGCTCGGCGACCCGATCGAGGCGCAGGCCCTGCTCGCCACCTACGGGCAGGACCGGCCCGAGGACCGGCCGCTGCTGCTCGGCTCGCTCAAGTCCAACCTCGGCCACACCCAGGCCGCCGCCGGCGTCGGCGGGGTGATCAAGATGGTGCAGGCCATGCGGCACGGCGTCGTCCCGCCCACCCTGCACGCCGAACGGCCGACCCCCCAGGTGGACTGGACGGACGGGGCCGTCCGGCTGGTGACCTCGCCCACCCCGTGGCCGGAGACCGGCCGCCCCCGCCGGGCCGCGGTGTCCTCCTTCGGGGTCAGCGGCACCAACGGGCACGTGGTGCTCGAACAGGCCGCACCCGCCGGGGACGGCCCCACCGAGGCCGCTCCCGCCGGGGACGGCGAGCTCACCGGGGCCACCGGGCCGGCCGGCCCGCCGGCCACCCTGCCGTGGGTGCTGTCCGGCCACACCGCCGACGCCCTGCGCGCCCAGGCCGCGCGGCTGCACGCCCACCTGACCGACCGTCCGGACGCGACCCCGGCCGAGGTCGGGCACGCGCTGGCCACCGGCCGGGCCGCGCTGGAGCACCGCGCCGTCCTGGTCGGCGCCGGCCGGGACGCCCTCCTCGACGCCCTCGCCGCGCTCGCCGACGGCCGCGAGGCACCCGGCGTGCTGCGCGGCCGGGCCGGCTCCGGCGGCGCCGTCGCCCTGCTCTTCCCCGGCCAGGGCTCCCAGTGGCCCGGCATGGCCCTCGAACTGCTGGACACCGCACCGGTGTTCGCCGAGCGGATGCGCGAGTGCGCCGCGGCGCTCGCCCCCTGGCTGGACCGCTCCCCGCTGGAGGTGCTGCGCTCCGGCGCGGACACCGAGCGGGTCGACGAGGTGCAGCCGCTGCTGTTCACCGTCATGGTGTCACTGGCCGCGCTCTGGGCCTCCTACGGCGTGGTGCCGGCCGCCGTCGCCGGGCACAGCCAGGGGGAGATCGCCGCCGCGGTCGTCGCCGGCGCCCTCACCCTGGAGGACGGCGCCCGCGTCGTCGCCCTGCGCAGCCGGGCCCTGCGCGCGCTCGCCGGGCACGGCGGAATGCTGTCCGTCTCGCTGCCCGCCGACCTGGTCCGGGCCCGGATCGCCCCGTACGGGGAGCGGCTGGCGCTCGCCGCCGTGAACGGCCCCTCCTCGGTGGTGGTCTCCGGCGAGCCCGCGGCCCTCGCGGACCTGCTGGAACGGGTCACCGCCGACGGCGGCCGGGCCCGGATGGTGCAGGTCGACTACGCCTCGCACGGCCCACAGGTCGCCGCGATCGAGGCGGAACTGCTCCACGAGCTCGCCGGGATCGCCCCGCGCCCCTGCGCGCTGCCGTTCTACTCCGCCGTCACCGGCGGCCTGCTGGGCGGCGAGGAGCTGAACGCCGGGTACTGGTACCGCAACCTGCGACACACGGTGGAGTTCGAACAGGCCACCCGGGCCCTGCTCGCCGACGGCCACCAGGTGTTCGTCGAGGCCAGCCCGCACCCGGTGCTCGTCCCCGCCGTCCAGGAAACCGCCGACACCGCCGGCGCGGACGCCCTGGCCGTCGGCACCCTGCGCCGCGGCGAGGGCGGCCCGGCCCGGCTGCTCGCCTCGCTCGGCGAACTGCACCTGCGCGGCGCCGCGATCGACTGGGACGCCGTCTTCGGCGGCCGCCCGGCCCGCACCGACCTGCCCACCTACGCCTTCCAGCGCGAGGACTACTGGCTGGACGACACCTCGGCCGCCCCCGGCGACCTCACCGCCGCCGGGCTGGAGGCCGCCGACCACCCGCTGCTCGCCGCCATGGTCACCCTCGCCGACCAGGACGGGGTCGTGTTCACCGGCCGGCTCTCGGCCCACACCCACCCCTGGCTGGCCGACCACGCCGTGCGCGGGCGGATCCTGCTGCCGGGAACGGCCTTCCTGGAACTGGCCGTCCGGGCCGGCGACCAGGTCGGCCTCCCCGGCGTCCGGGAGTTCACCCTCGGGGCGCCGCTGGTGCTGCCCGAGCAGGGCGGGGTGCTGCTGCGCCTGGCCGTCGGCGCCCCGGACGGGCACGGCGACCGGCCGGTCAGCCTGCACTCCCGCACCGACGACGAGCCGGACGGCACCTGGGTGCGGCACGCCGGAGGACTGCTCACCGCCGCCACCGCGCCCGAACCGGCCGCCACGGACGGCACCTGGCCGCCGCCCGGCGCCGTCCCCTTCGACCTGGACGGCCTGTACGGGCGCTTCGCCGAGGCCGGCTTCGCCTACGGGCCCGCCTTCCAGGGCCTGACCGCGGCCTGGCAGGCCGACGGGGAGATCTGCGCCGAGGCCGTGCTGCCGCCGGACCAGCACGCGCAGGCGGCCCGGTTCGGGCTGCACCCGGCGCTGCTGGATGCCGCGCTCCACGCCACCGGGCTCGGCCCGGACGCCACCGCCCGGATGCCGTTCAGCTGGTCCGGGGTCACCCTGCACGCCTCCGGGGCCACCGCCGTGCGGCTGCGGATCACCCCGACCGGGCCCGACACGCTCGCCCTCGCACTCGCCGACCCGGCCGGAGCCCCGGTGGCCACCGTGGCGTCCCTGGCGCTGCGCCCGGCTCCCGACACCGCCGCGCCGCCGGCCTTCGACCCCACGCTCCACCGGGTGGAGTGGAGCCCCGTCCCACCGGCCCGCGAGGCCGCCGGACACCTCCTCGTCGCCGATCCGGCCGAGCTCGGCGAGGAGGTGCCCCCGGTGGTCCTGGTCCCGGCGGCCGGCGCGCCGACCGCCCGGGAGGCCGTGCACCGGGCGCTCGCCCTCGTGCAGCGCTGGCTCGCCGACGACCGGTACACCGGCTCCCGGCTGGTGTTCGTGACGGACGGCGCGGTCGCCGCCGGCCCCGCGGAGGACGTGCCGGACCTCGCCCACAGCGGCGTCTGGGGCCTGGTCCGCTCGGCCCTGGCCGAACACCCCGGCCGGTTCGGGCTGCTGGACCTGCCCGCGGACCAGGCCGACCTGCTCCCCGCCGCGGCCGCCGCCCTCGCCGACGAGGACCAGCTGGCCGTCCGCGGCGGCACCCTGCTCGCCCCCCGGCTGGTACGCGCCACGGCCGCCGAGGGGCACCCGACCGCCTTCGACCCGGACGGCACCGTCCTGGTCACCGGCGGCACCGGCACCCTCGGCGCGCTGGTGGCCCGGCACCTCGTCACCCGCCACGGCGTCCGGCACCTGCTGCTGACCGGCCGGCGCGGACCGGAGGCGCCCGGCGCCGCCGACCTCGCCCACGAACTCGCCGCGCTCGGCGCCACGGTGACCGTCACGGCCTGCGACCTCACCGACCGGGCCGCGGTGGCCGCACTGCTCGCCGGCGTCCCCGCGGAGCGCCCGCTCACCGCCGTCGTGCACGCCGCCGGTGCGCTCGACGACGGCGTCGTCACCGCGCTCACCCCCGAACGGGTGAACACCGTGCTCGCCCCCAAGGCCGAAGCCGCCCAGCACCTGCACGAACTGACCCGGGAGCTGCCGCTCGCCGCGTTCGTGCTGTTCTCCTCGGCGGCCGGCGTCTTCGGCGGCCCCGGCCAGGCCAACTACGCGGCCGCCAACGCCCAGCTGGACGCCCTCGCCCAGCACCGGCGCGCCCACGGCCTCGCCGGGCAGTCGCTGGCGTGGACGCTGTGGGAGCAGCGCAGCGCCCTCACCAGCGGGGTGGACGCCGCCGACGAACGGCGGCTGGCCCGCTCCGGCCTGCCCGCCCTGACCACCGCGCAGGGCCTGGCCCTGCTGGACGCCGCGCTCACCAGCGACCTGCCGGCGCTCGTCCCGATCCGGATCGACAGCGCCGCGCTGCGCGCCCGGGCCGCGACCGGTCCCGTCCCGGCCCTGCTGCGCGGACTGGCCGGCGGACCGGCCCGCCGGGTCGCCGCGCGGGCCACCGCCGCCGACGGCTCGCTCGCCGGCCTGCTGGCCGCCCTCCCGGCCGCCGAGCAGTCGGCCCGGCTGCTCGCCCTGATCCGCACCCACGTCGCCGCGGTCCTCGGCCACGCCTCCCCGGAGGCCGTCGAGACCGGGCGGGCGTTCCGCGACCTCGGTTTCGACTCCCTCGCCGCGGTGGACCTGCGCAACCGGCTGAGCACCGCGACCGGGCTGCGGCTGCCCGCCACTCTCGTCTTCGACCACCCCTCCCCGGCCGTGCTCGCCGCCTTCCTGCGCACCGAGCTGACCGGCGACCGCGCCGCAGCAGCCGCAGCAGCCCGACCGGTGGCCCGGGCCACCGGAGAGGACCCGGTGGCCGTCGTCGCGATGGGCTGCCGCTACCCCGGCGGCGTCCGCTCCCCGCAGGACCTGTGGCGCCTGGTCGCCGACGGCGCCGACGGCATCTCCCCGTTCCCCACGGACCGCGGCTGGGACCTGGACGAGCTCTACCACCCCGACCCCGACCACCGCGGCACCTCCTACGCCCGGGAAGGCGGATTCCTCGACGCCGCGGGCGACTTCGACGCCGAGTTCTTCGGCATCTCGCCGCGCGAGGCGATCGCCATGGACCCGCAGCAGCGGCTGCTGCTGGAGATCGCCTGGGAGGCCTTCGAGCGGGCCGGGATCGACCCGACCGGACTGCACGGCACGGCAGCCGGTGTGTTCGTCGGGCTGATGCAGCAGGACTACGCCGCCCGGCTGCTGCCGCACATCCCCGAGGAGGTCGAGGGCTTCCTCGGCACCGGCAACTCCGGCAGCATCGTCTCCGGCCGGCTGGCCTACGTGTTCGGGCTGGAGGGCCCGGCCGTCACCGTCGACACCGCCTGCTCCTCCTCCCTCGTCGCCCTCCACCTGGCCGCCCGGGCACTGCGGCACGGCGAGTGCGACCTCGCCCTCGCCGGCGGCGTCACCGTGATGTCCAGCCCCGAACTGTTCGTGGAGTTCAGCCGCCAGGGCGGACTGGCACCCGACGGCCGCTGCAAGCCGTACGCCGAGGCGGCCGACGGGACGGGCTTCGGCGAGGGCGCGGGCATCCTGCTCCTGGAGCGGCTCTCCGACGCCCGGCGCAACGGGCACCCGGTCCTCGCGGTGCTGCGCGGCACCGCGATCAACCAGGACGGCGCCAGCAACGGGCTCACCGCCCCCAACGGCCCCTCCCAGCAACGCGTCATCCGGGCCGCGCTGGCCGACGCCGGACTCACCGCCGCCGAGGTCGACGCCGTCGAGGGCCACGGCACCGGCACCCGGCTCGGCGACCCGATCGAGGCGCAGGCCGTCCTCGCCGCCTACGGGCAGAACCGGCCGGAGGGCCGGCCGCTGTGGCTCGGCTCGCTCAAGTCCAACCTCGGCCACACCTCGGCGGCGGCCGGGGTCGGCGGGGTGATCAAGATGGTGCAGGCCATGCGCAACGGCGTCCTGCCGAAGACCCTGCACGTGGACGCGCCGTCCCCGCACATCGACTGGTCGGCGGGGGCGGTCGAACTGCTCACCGAGGCCCGGAGCTGGGACACCGACGGACGGCCGCGACGGGCGGGCGTCTCCTCCTTCGGCGTCAGCGGCACCAACGCCCACGTCGTCCTGGAGGAAGCCCCCGCGGAACGGGACTCCGGCTCGGGCGAAACCGGCGACGGCGTGCTGCCGTGGGTGCTGTCGGCACGCTCACCGGAGGCCCTGCGCGACGCCGCCCGTCAACTCGCCGCGGTGGAAGCCGATCCGGCGGACGCGGCCGCCACCCTGGCGAACCGCAGGGCCTTCGAGCACCGTGCGGTGGTCGTCGGCGACCACGACACCCGCGCCGCCGCCCTGCACGCCCTCGCCACCGGCGAACCCCACCCCGCCCTCACCCAGGCCACCAGCCAAGGTCCCAGCGGCCGGACGGTGTTCGTCTTCCCCGGCCAGGGCTCCCAATGGGCCGGCATGGCCGCCGAACTCCTCGACACCGAACCCGTCTTCGCCCAACGCATCACCGACTGCGAGACCGCACTCGCCCCACACGTCGACTGGTCCCTCACCGAACTCCTCCGCAGCCACGCACCATTGGACCGCGTCGACGTCATCCAACCCGCCCTCTTCGCAGTAATGCTCTCGCTCGCCGCGCTCTGGCAGCACCACGGCATCCACCCCGACGCCGTCATCGGCCACTCCCAAGGCGAAATCGCCGCAGCCGTCGTCGCCGGCGCCCTCACCCTCGAAGACGGCGCCCGCATCGCCGCCCTGCGCAGCCAAGCCCTGCGCAGCCTCGAAGGCCAGGGCGGCATGACCAGCATCAACCTCCCCCAGACCCACACCGAACACCTCATCGCCCCCTGGACACCCGACCTCACCATCGCCGCCCTCAACTCCCCCCACACCACCGTGGTCTCCGGCACCGTGCAAGCACTCGCCGCCCTCCACACCCACTGCACCGCCCACGACATCCGCCACCGCCCCATCGACGTCGACTACGCCTCCCACTCCCCCCAAGTCGACCGACTCCAAAAGCAGTTGAACCAGATCCTCACCGTCGACGCCACCACCCCCCGCATCCCCATGCTCTCCACCGTCACCGGCACCTGGCTCACCACCCCACCCGACACCGCCTACTGGTACACCAACCTCCGCCAACCCGTCCTCCTCGCACCAGCCCTGGAGAAACTCCACCAAGCCGGCCACACCACCTACATCGAAACCACCCCCCACCCCGTCCTCACCATCACCATCGAGGAAACCCTCGACACCGCCACCGCCATCCCCACCCTCCGCCGCCACGAAGGCCACCGCACCCGGTACCTCACCTCCCTCGCCCACGCCTGGACCCACGGACTCCCCGTCCACTGGCACCTCACCGGACACCACACCGACCTCCCCACCTACCCCTTCCAGGAGCAGCGGTTCTGGCTGGACGCACCGACCAGCAACCGGGACGTCGTCTCGTCCGGCCTGCGCAGTACGGGGCACCCGCTGGTGGGCGCGGCCGTCGAGATCGCCGACACCGGCGAGACCCTCCTCACCGGCCGCCTCTCCCTCCACACCCACCCCTGGCTCGCCGACCACACTGTCAACGGCACCACCCTCCTGCCCGGCACCGCCTTCCTCGAACTCGCCCTCCGCACCGCCGACGAAACCGACACCCCCCACCTCCACGAACTCACCCTCCAAACCCCCCTCCTCCTCCCCCCCACCACCCCCGTCCACCTCCAGATCCGCACAGGAGCCCCCGACCCCACCGGACACCGCACGCTCACGGTGTCCTCCCGCGCGGAGGACGGCCAGGAGTGGACCCTGCACGCCACCGGCGTGCTCGCCCCCGAGGCGCCGCAGCAGCCCGGCCCCGACCTGATCGGCTGGCCGCCCACCGGGGCGGTCCCCGTCGAGCTGGACGACCTGTACGAGCGCTTCGCCGAGGCCGGTTTCGGCTACGGTCCGGCGTTCCGGGGGCTGACGGCGGCCTGGCGGCTCGGTGAGGACGAGGTCTTCGCGGAGCTCGTCCTTCCTGCTGCCCAGCAGGCCGACGCGGCGGGCTGCACGGTGCACCCGGCGCTGCTGGACGCGGCCCTGCAGGCGTGCGCGCTGCTCGCGGACCGGGACGGGGTGGCCCGGCTGCCGTTCAGCTGGAACGGGGTGACCGCGCACGCGTCGGGCGCCACCTCCCTGCGGGTGCGGATCGGCTCCGACGGCCCGGAGGCCGTGTCGCTCTCGGCCTACGACCTGGCGGGCCGGCCGGTGCTGTCCGTGGACTCGCTGACCCTGCGTCCGGTGCGGGCGGACGCGCTCGCCGGCGACCGGGCCGGTGCGGACAGCCTGTTCCGGCTGGACTGGCGCCCGGCGGAGGCCTCGCCGGGCACCGCCTGGGCCGCCCTGGACGCGCTGCGCCCGCAGGACCCGGCGCCCTCCCTCGTGCTCGCCGACTGCCCTGCCGGCGAGGAGCGGACGGACGGCGGCGACGAGCGGTCCGGGGACGGCGACGAGGCCGTCCGCCTGCACCGGACGGTCGCCCGGGCGCTCGCCCTGGTCCGGGACTGGCTGGCCGAGGAGCGCTTCGCCGCCTCCCGGCTGGTGCTCCGGACCCGGGGCGCCGTCCGCACCGGGCGCGAGCCCGGCCCGGTCGACCTCGCGCAGGCGGCGGTCTGGGGGCTGCTGCGCAGTGTGCAGAGCGAGCACCCGGACCGGATCGTACTGGTCGACACCGACGACGAGGCGCTGCCCGCCGCGCTCCCGGTCGAGGCCGAGCCGCAGCTCGCGCTGCGCGGCGGGGAGCTGCTGGTGCCGCGTCTGGCGGCGGCCGCCCGCCCGGGCCTGCCGACCCCTCCCGCGGACGGGGGCTGGCGGCTGGAGACCTCCGGCACCGGCACCCTGGAGGACCTGACGCCGGCGCCGGGCACCGCCGCGTCGGCGCCGCTCGGCGCGGGCGAGGTGCGGATCGCGGTTCGGGCGGCCGGGGTGAACTTCCGGGACGTGGCCGTCACCCTCGGGCTGACGCCGGACCAGCAGGGTCTCGGCAGCGAGGGCGCGGGCGTGGTCCTGGAGGTCGGCGCCGCCGTCGCGGACCTGCGCCCGGGCGACCGGGTGATGGGGATCTTCGGCTCGGCGTTCGGACCGGTGGCCGTGGCGGACCACCGGACGGTGGTGCGGATCCCGGACAGCTGGTCGTTCGCGCGGGCCGCGTCGGTGCCGGTGGTGTTCCTGACCGCCTACTACGGGCTGTTCGACCTGGGCGGGCTGCGGCGCGGCGAGTCCGTGCTGGTGCACGCCGCCGCGGGCGGGGTCGGGATGGCCGCCGTCCAGCTGGCCCGGCACGCGGGGGCCGAGGTGTTCGGCACGGCCAGCCCGCACAAGTGGGACGCGCTGCGCGCCGCCGGGCTGGACGGGGACCGGCTGGCCTCCTCGCGCACCCTGGAGTTCGCGGACCGCTTCCTGGCGGCCACCGTCGGGCGGGGCGTGGACCTGGTGCTGAACTGCCTGGCCGGCGAGTTCGTGGACGTCTCGCTGCGGCTGCTGACGGGCGCGGGCCGCTTCCTGGAGCTCGGCAAGACGGACATCCGGGACTCCGCGCGGGTCGCCGCCGAGCACCCGGGGGTTGCGTACCGGGCGTTCGACCTGATGGAGGCCGGTCCGGAGCGGATCGGCGAGATGCTGACCGAGATCCTCGCCCTGTTCGAGCGCGGGGTGCTCACCGAGCTGCCGCTGACCTGCTGGGACGTGCGGGAGGCCACCGAGGCGTTCCGGTTCCTGGCCGGTGCCCGGCACGTCGGCAAGAACGTCCTGCTGCTGCCCGCGCCGCTGGACCGGGACGGGACCGTGCTGGTCACCGGTGGCACCGGCACCCTGGGCGCGCTGGTGGCCCGGCACCTGGCCACCGGGCACGGCGTGCGGCACCTGGTGCTGGCGAGCCGTCGGGGGCCGGCGGCCGAGGGCGCGGACGCACTGGTGGCCGAGCTCGCCGGGCTGGGCGTGCGGGCCACCGCGGTGGCCTGTGACGTGGGCGACCGGGCGCAGCTGGCGGAGCTGCTGGCCGGGGTGGAGAAGGAGCATCCGCTGACGGCCGTGGTGCACGCGGCCGGCGTGCTGGCGGACGGGCTCGCGGAGTCGATGACGGAGGAGCGGCTGGCCCGGGTGCTGCGGCCGAAGGCGGACGCGGCGATCGCGCTGGACGAGCTGACGGCGGGTCTGGACCTGGCGGCCTTCGTGCTGTTCTCCTCCGGGGCCGGGCTGCTGGGCACGCCGGGGCAGGCCAACTACGCGGCCGCCAACGCCGCGCTGGACGCCCTGGCCGCCCGGCGGCGGGCGGCCGGCCTGCCGGGGGTGTCGATCGGCTGGGGGCTGTGGGCGGAGCGCAGCGCGCTCACCGCGGGCCTGCTGCCCGACACCGCCGGCGGCCCGGCAGCCGGCCCGGCGACGCGAGGCGGGGCGGGTGCGCTGTCCACGGCGCAGGGCCTGGCCCTGTTCGACGCCGCCCTCGCGGCCCCGGACCCGTACCTGCTGGCCGCCCGGCTGGAGCGGGGCGGGGCGGACGGTCGCGTCCCGGCGGTGCTGCGCGGGCTGGTGCGCCGGCCGCGGCTGCGCAATGCGGCGGGCGGCCCGGCCGGTCTGCCTGCCGGGGGCGCCGAGTCCCTGGTGTCGCGGCTGGCGGCGCTGCCGGAGCCGGAGGCCCACCGGCTGCTGCTGGAGCTGGTGCGCGGGCACGCCGCGGCGGTCCTGGGGCACGCCACGCCGGAGCGGGTGCGGCCCGCCCGGCCGTTCAAGGACCTCGGGTTCGACTCGCTGACCGGGGTGGAGCTGCGCAACCGGCTGGTGGCCGCGACGGGCGTGCGCCTGCCCGCCGCGATGGTGTTCGACTACCCGACGCCGGAGGCGCTGGCCCGTCACCTGGGCGCCGCCGCCGGGCCGGACCGCTCGGGCCGCGGTGGGGACGCCGCGGCCTCCGTCCTGGCCGGTCTGGAGCGGCTGGAGGCGCTGGTGGCGGAGCTGCCGGCGGACGAGCCGGTCCGGCTGGAGGTGGACCGGCGGCTGCGCGAGGTGCTCTCCCGCAACGGCGAGCAGAGCGAGGCGGCGACCAGGATCGTCGCCGCGACCGACGACGAGATCTTCGAACTGATCGACCGAGAGCTGGGCGGCCCGTGAGTCCCCCCGGCGCGGGCGGGTGATCCCACCTCCGACCCGCCCCCGATCCGCCCCCCGGCGTCCCGCGGTCCCCGACGCCGACCCGAAACGTGACGCCTCCCGAAACGAAGGTGCAGGAACCCCGTGAGCGAGCAGAAGCTGCGTGACTACCTCAACCGCGTGACGATCGACCTCCAGCAGACGAAGCAGCGGCTGCGGGACGCCGAGGCGCGCAGCCGCGAGCCGATCGCCGTCGTCTCGATGAGCTGCCGCTTCGCGGGCGGTGTCAGCACCCCGGAGGACCTGTGGGAGCTGCTCGCCGCGGACCGGGACGCGATGACGGGCCTGCCGGCGGACCGCGGCTGGGAGCTGTCCGACCTGTCCGCGAGCGGCGCCCCGGCCCGCGGCGCGTTCCTGTCCGACGCGGGCGGCTTCGACCCGGCGTTCTTCGGGATCAGCCCCCGTGAGGCGCTGGCGATGGACCCGCAGCAGCGGCTGCTGCTGCTCGCCTGCTGGGAGGCGGTCGAGCGGGCCGGCATCGACCCGGTCTCGCTGCGCGGCAGTGCGACCGGGGTGTACGTCACGGCGGTCGACCAGGGGTACGGCACGCTCGGCCGCACCGCCCCCGAGGCGGTCCGCGGCTTCCTGATGACGGGCAACGCGATCAGCGTGCTGTCCGGCCGGGTGTCCTACGCGATGGGGCTGGAGGGGCCGTCGCTGAGCGTGGACACCGCCTGCTCGGCCTCGCTGGTCGCGCTGCACCTGGCAGCCCAGGCGCTGCGCGCCGGGGAGTGCTCGCTGGCGCTGGTCGGCGGGGCGAACGTGATGGCGTTGCCGGGCGCGTTCCTGGAGATCGCCCGGCAGGGCGGCATGGCGGCGGACGGCCGGTGCAAGCCCTTCGCGGCCGCGGCGGACGGCACCGGCTGGGGCGAGGGCGTCGGCGTCCTGCTGGTGGAGCGGCTGTCGGACGCGCGGCGCAACGGGCACCCGGTGCTGGCGGTGCTGCGCGGCAGCGCGATCAACCAGGACGGCGCCAGCAACGGGCTCACCGCCCCCAACGGGCCGTCCCAGCAGCGGGTCATCCAGGCGGCGCTGGCCGACGCCGGGCTGAGCACCGCGGACGTGGACGCGGTCGAGGCGCACGGCACCGGCACCCGACTCGGCGACCCGATCGAGGCGGACTCGCTGCTGGCCACCTACGGCCAGGACCGCGACGCCGACCGGCCGCTCTGGCTCGGCTCGCTGAAGTCGAACATCGGCCACACCCAGGCCGCCGCCGGCGTCGCCGGGGTGATCAAGATGGTGCTGGCGATGGCGCACGGGGTGCTGCCGCGCACCCTGCACGTGGACGCGCCGACCCCGCACGTGGACTGGTCGGCCGGCTCGGTGGAGCTTCTCACCAGGGCCCGGCCCTGGCCGCGGACGGACCGGCCGCGCCGGGCCGGCGTCTCCTCCTTCGGGATGAGCGGCACCAACGCGCACGTGGTCCTGGAGGAGGCCCCGGAGCCGGAGCCGGCCGCCCCGGCCACGGGCGGGCCCGCCGCCACCGGGGCGCCGGTGCCGTGGGCCCTGTCCGGGCAGAGCCCTGAGGCGCTGCGGTCGCAGGCCGCCCGGCTGGCCGCGCGGGTCTCGGCCCGCCCCGAGCTGCGCCCGGCGGACGTCGGCTTCGCGCTGGCCACCACCCGCTCCGTGTTCGAGCACCGGGCGGTGCTGGTCGGCTCCGAGCCCGCCGAGCTGCTGCAGGGCCTGAGCGCGCTCGCCGAGGGCGTGTCCGCACCGACCCTGACGACCGGACGGGCGGGCGGCGAGGACGCCCGGACGGTGTTCGTCTTCCCCGGCCAGGGCTCGCAGTGGCTGGGCATGGCCCGCGGCCTGATGGCCTCGGCCCCGGTGTTCGCCCGGTCGGTGGCGGCCTGCGCGGAGGCCCTGGAGCCCCACCTGGACTGGTCGTTGACCGCGGTGCTGCGGGACGAGCCGGGCGCCGCACCGCTGGACCGGATCGACGTGGTGCAGCCCGCGCTGTTCGCGGTGATGGTGTCGCTGGCCGAGCTGTGGCAGTCCCACGGGGTCCGCCCGGACGCGGTGACGGGCCACTCCCAGGGCGAGGTGGCGGCCGCGTACGTGGCGGGCGGCCTCGACCTGGCGGACGCGGCGCGGATCGTCGCGCTGCGCAGCCTCGCCCAGGCGCGGCTGTCCGGCACCGGGGCGATGACGGCCGTGCAGCTGTCGGCGGACGCGGCGCGGGAGCGGCTGCGCCGCTGGCGGGGGCGGCTGTCGGTGGCCGCCGTGAACGGCCCGGCCTCCGTGGTGGTCTCCGGTGACCCGGCGGCCGTCGCCGAGCTGGTCGCCGAGTGCACGGCCGCCGGCATCCGGACCCGCGCGGTCGCCGCCGACGTGGCCGGGCACTCCGCGCACATGGACGGGCTGCGCGAGGGCCTGCTGGCCTCGCTGGCCGGGCTGCGGCCGCGCAGCTCCGGCGTGCCGTTCCACTCCGCCGTGACCGGCGGGCGGCTGGACACGGCGGAGCTGGACGCCGCCTACTGGTTCCGCAACATGCGCGAGACGGTGGACTTCGAGGCGGCCGTGCGGTCGCTGCTGGTGTCCGGCCCCGCGGTGTTCGTCGAGGTCAGCCCGCATCCGGTGCTGACGGTGCCGGTGCAGGCCGTCGCCGAGGACCTCGGGCACCCCGACACCGTGGTGCTCGGCACGCTGCGCCGCGACGAGGGCGGGCCCGGCGCGATGCTGCGGGCCCTCGCCGAGGCGCAGGTGCGGGGGCTGCCGGTGGACTGGGCCCCGGCCTTCGCCCCGCACCGGCCCGTCGCGGTGGAGCTGCCCACGTACGCCTTCCAGAACCGGCAGTTCTGGCTGGAGCCGGCCGCCGCCGTGGGCACCGCCGATCCGGCGGACGCGGCGTTCTGGGCGGCCGTGGAGCGGGAGGACGCCGAGACGGTGGCGACCACCCTCGGGGTCGCGCCGGACTCCTGGCAGGAGGTGCTGGCGCCGCTGGCCCGCTGGCGCCGGCACCGGCAGGACCGGGCGGTCCTGGACGGCTGGCGCTACCGGGTCGGCTGGAAGCCGCTCGGCGAGCCCGAAGCCGGCGTGCTGGAGGGCACCTGGCTCCTGCTCGACGCGGCGGGCACGGTGGAGCGGGCGGCGGGCGACGGGCCGGCCGACGGGATCGCCGACCGGATCGCCGACCTGCTCGCCGGGCACGGCGCCGAGGTGGTCCCACTGGCCCTGGACGGCACCGACGACGCCGACGGCGACCCGGCGGCCCTCGCCGCACGGCTGCGCACGGCCCTGGACGGGCGGGCCCCGCTGGCCGGAGTGGTCTCGCTGCTGGGCCTGGACGAGCGGCCGCACCCCGCCCACCCGGCCCTGCCGGCCGGCACCGCGCTGACCACCGCACTGGTCCGGGCGCTGCTGGAGCTCGACGTCACGGCCCCGCTGTGGAGCCTCACCCGCGGCGCCGTCGCGGTGTCCGCCGCGGACGGGCCGCAGCGGCCCGTGCAGGCGCTCGTCTGGGGGCTCGGCCGGGTGGTGGCGCTCGAACAGCCGCCGTTGTGGGGCGGTCTGGTCGACCTGCCGGCGGAGGTCGACGAGCGGGCACTGGCCCGGCTGGCCGCGGTGCTGGCCGGCGACGGTTCGGAGGACCAGCTGGCCGTCCGGCCGGAGGGCCTCTTCGCCCGCCGGCTGGTCCGGGCGCCGAAGGCCGCCGACCCCAGGCCCTGGCGGCCGCGCGGCACCGTCCTGGTCACCGGCGGCACCGGCGGGCTCGGCACCCATGTGGCCCGCTGGCTCGCCGCCGGCGGCGCCGAGCACCTGGTACTGGTCAGCCGCCGCGGTGAACGGGCGCCCGGCGCAACCGAGTTGGCCGCCGAACTGACCGCCCTGGGCTGCCGGGTGACACTGGCCGCCTGCGACCTCGCCGATCCGGGCGCGGTGCGCGGGCTGGTGGACGGCCTGGCCGCCGCCGGCGACCCGGTCCGCTCGGTGCTGCACACCGCCGCGGCCGTCCGGCTCGGCAAGGTCCGCGACACCGGGCCGGGCGACTTCGCGGGCACCCTGGAGGCCAAGGTGCTCGGCGCGGCCAACCTGGACGAGGTGTTCCGGGACACCGACCTGGACGCCTTCGTGCTGTTCTCCTCCGTCTCCGGCGTGTGGGGCAGCGCCGACCACGGCGCCTACGCCGCCGCCAACGCCTACCTGGACGCGCTCGCCGAGCACCGCCGCTCCCGCGGCCTGGCCGCGACCTCGGTGGTCTGGGGCATCTGGAGCGCGGCCGGCGGCGGGCTCGCCACCAGCGAGCTGGAGCAGCAACTCCTGGAGCGCGGCATCCCGTTCATGGACCCGCGGCTCGCCGTCGCCGGCCTGCAGCGGGTGCTGGACGACGACGAGCGCACCGTGGTGGTCGCCGACGTGGACTGGGAGCGGTTCGTCCCGGTCTTCACCTCCGTGCGGCCCAGCCCGCTGATCTCCGAGATCCCCGAGGTCCGGGCCCTCGCCGCGGCCGCCGCCGAGGCCGGGCCGCCGGACGGCGACGAGGCCGGCGCAGCGCTGCGGCGCGACCTCGCCGGCCGCACCGAGGCCGAGGCCCGGCGCACCCTGGTCGAGCTGGTGCGCCGGCACGCCGCCGACGTGCTCGGCCACGACTCGCCCGAGCAGGTGCGGGCCGACCGCCCCTTCCGCGAGCTGGGCTTCGACTCGCTGATCGCCGTGGAGCTGCGCAACCGGCTCAACGCGGCGACCGGACTGCGGCTGCGCACCACCGTGGTCTTCGACCACTCCTCCGCCGACGCGCTGGGCGAGGCCCTGCGGGTCGACCTGCTCGGCACCGCCGCGGACCGGGCCGCACCCGTGCTGCGCGAGGCGCCCGGCGACCCGGCGGAGCCGATCGCGGTCGTCGCGATGAGCTGCCGCTTCCCCGGCGGGATCGACGACCCGGACAAGCTCTGGCAGCTGCTCCTGGACGGCGGCGACGTGGTGGGGCCGATGCCCACCGACCGCGGCTGGGACCTCGCGGGCCTCTACCACCCCGATCCGGACCAGCCGGGCCGCTCGTACGTGCAGGAGGGCGGCTTCCTGTACGGCGCGGGCGACTTCGACCCCGGGTTCTTCGGGATCAGCCCCCGCGAGGCGGTGGCGATGGACCCGCAGCAGCGGCTGCTGCTGGAGACCTCCTGGGAGGCCCTGGAGCGGGCCGGGCTGGACCCGGCCGGGCTGCGCGAGAGCCGGACGGGCGTCTTCGTCGGCGTCAACTACCAGGACTACAGCTCGATCGCGGCCGGGGGCGCGCCGGACGCCTCCGAGGGGCACCTGGTGGCGGGCGCGGCGGCCAGCGTGGTCTCCGGCCGGGTCGCCTACACGCTGGGCCTGCAGGGCCCGGCCGTCACCGTCGACACGGCCTGCTCCTCCTCGCTGGTGGCGCTGCACCTCGCGGCGCAGGGGCTGCGCTCCGGGGACTGCTCGCTGGCGCTGGCCGGCGGCGTCGCGGTGATGGCCACACCCGGGGTGTTCGTCGGGTTCTCCCGCCAGCGCGGGCTGGCCGCCGACGGCCGGTGCAAGGCCTTCGGCGCGGCCGCCGACGGGATGGGCCTGGCCGAGGGCGCGGGCGTGGTCCTGTTGGAGCGGCTGTCCGACGCCCGGCGCAACGGGCACCCGGTGCTGGCGGTGCTGCGCGGCAGCGCCGTCAACCAGGACGGCGCCAGCAACGGGCTGTCCGCGCCGAACGGGCAGGCGCAGCAGCAGGTCATCCGGCAGGCGCTCGCCAACGCGGGCCTGACGGCGGCCGAGGTGGACGCGGTCGAGGCGCACGGCACCGGCACCACCCTGGGCGACCCGATCGAGGCCGACGCCCTGCTCGCCACCTACGGACAGGACCGCGACGCCGACCGGCCGCTCTGGCTCGGCTCCCTCAAGTCGAACATCGGCCACACCCAGGCGGCGTCCGGGGTGGCCGGGGTGATCAAGTCGGTGCTGGCGCTGCGCCACGGCGTGCTGCCGCGCACCCTGCACGCCGAGGACCGCACCCCGCACGTCGACTGGGCCTCCGGCGCGGTCGAGCTGCTGACCGAGGCCCGGGAGTGGCCGCCGACCGGGCGGCCGCGGCGGGTGGGCGTCTCCTCCTTCGGCTTCAGCGGCACCAACGTGCACGCGGTGCTGGAGCAGGCCCCGGCCGCGGAGCCGGTCGCACCGGGAACCGAGTCGGTCACGCCGGCCCCGGTGGACGGCGGCCTGCCGTGGCCGCTGTCGGCGAAGTCCGCCGAGGCGCTGGCCGCCCAGGCCGGGCGGCTCGCCGAGCACCTGCGGACGGCCGGGCCGGAGCAGGCCGACGTCGCCCGCACGCTGGCCGGGCGCGGCGCGTTCGAGGAGCGGGCGGTGCTGCTCGGCGGCGACCGTACGGCGGGCCTGGCCGCACTCGCCGCCGGGGAGGTGTCCCCGGGCGTCCTGCGCGGGGTCGCCGACGCCGGCGGGCGGCGGGTGTTCGTGTTCCCCGGGCAGGGGGCGCAGTGGGCCGGGATGGCCGTCGAACTCCTGGACTCCAGCGAGGTGTTCGCCGCCTCCATGGCCGACTGCGAGGCCGCCCTCGCCGCGCACGTCGACTGGTCCCTCACCGACGTCCTACGCACCCACGACCCCCTCGACCGCGTCGACGTCGTCCAACCCGCCCTCTTCGCCGTCATGGTCTCCCTCGCCACCCTCTGGGAATCCTGGGGCATCACCCCCGACGCCGTCCTCGGCCACTCCCAAGGCGAGATCGCCGCCGCCGTCGTCGCCGGAGCACTCACCCTCGAAGACGGCGCCCGCGTCGTCGCCCTGCGCAGCAAAGCCCTGCGCCGCATCGAAGGACAGGGCGGCATGGTCTCCGTCGGCCGACCGCCGGCCCTGGTCGAGGAGTTGATCGCACCCTGGGGCGAGCGGCTGTCGGTGGCGGCCGTCAACGGGCCGTCGGCGGTGGTGGTCTCCGGCGAGACGGCCGCGCTCACCGAACTGCTGGCCGAGTGCGACCGCCTGGAGGTCCGGGCCCGCACCGTGCCGGTGGACTACGCCTCGCACTCGGCCCAGGTCGAGCTGATCCGCGAGGAGCTGGCCGCACTGCTGGACGGCCTGCGCCCGGTGGCCGGGCGGCTTCCGCTGTTCTCCACCGTGGACGGCCGCTGGGTGACCGGCGAGGAGCTGGACGGCGCCTACTGGTACCGCAACCTGCGCCGGACCGTCCGCTTCGACACCGCCGTGCGGGCACTCGCCGAGGAGCGCTACCACGTGTTCCTGGAGATCTCCCCGCACCCCGTGCTGACCCTGCCGGTGCTGGACGGGGCCGAGGCCGCCGGGGCGCCCGGCGTGCTGGCCACGGGCACCCTGCGGCGCGAGGAGGGCGGCCTCGCCCGCGCGCTCACCGCGGCCGGCGAACTCTGGGTGCGCGGTGTGCCGGTGGACTGGCCGGCGGTGTTCGCCGGCCGCGGCCGGCACCGGATCGACCTGCCCACCTACGCCTTCCAGCGGCAGCGCTACTGGCTGGACGGCGGCGGCGCCCGGCCGGGCGCGGACGACGGCGGCGACAGCGCGTTCTGGCAGCTCGTCGAAGGACCCGACCTGGCCGCGACCGCCCGCAGCCTCGCCGTGGACGCCGCCTCGCTCGGCGAGGTGCTGCCCGCGCTCAGCGCCTGGCGACGGCAGCGCCGGGAGAGCGACGCGCTGGACTCCTGGCGCTACCGCGTCCAGTGGCAGCAGGTGCCGCAGCCCGCGTCCGCCGCCCCGACCGGCCGTTGGCTGGTCGCCGTACCCGCCGGCTCCGCCGGGTCCGAGCGGGTCCTCGCCCCGGTGCGGGCGCTGACCGAGGGAGGCGCGGACGTCCGCGTCGTCGAGCTGCCCGACCGGGCGGCGGACCGCACGGTGCTGGCCGAGCTGCTGGCCGGAGCCGTCGCCGAACCCCCGGCCGGGGTGCTCTCCCTGCTGGCCCTGGCCGACGCCCCGCACCCGGCGCACCCCGCGCTGCCCACCGGGGCCGCCCTCACCCTGGCCCTGGTCCAGGCCCTGGGCGACCTGGACGTCGCGGCGCCGCTGTGGTGCGCCACCGGCGGCGCGGTCACCGTCGGCCTCGGCGACCCGCTGACCGCCCCGCACCAGGCCCTCGTCTGGGGCACCGGCATGGTCGCCGGGCTGGAGCACTCCGCCCGCTGGGGCGGCCTGGTCGACCTGCCGCCGGTGCTCGACGGGCGGGCGCTGGCGGCGCTGCGCGCCGTGCTGGCCGGGGCCACCGGCGAGGACCAGCTCGCGGTCCGCCCGGCCGGGCTGTACGCCCGCCGGCTGGTCCCGGCGCCCCGCCCGGCCGTGCCCGAGCGCACCTGGCGCCCGCGCGGCACCGTCCTGGTGACCGGCGGGACGGGGGCACTCGGCCCGCACATCGCCCGCTGGCTGGCCCGCGGCGGCGCCGAGCACCTGGTGCTGCCCGGCCGCCGCGGCGCCGACGTCGCCGGAGCGGCCGAACTCACCGCCGAACTGGCCGAACTGGGCACCCGGCTGAGCCTGCCCCGCTGCGACCTGGCGGACCGCGACGAGGTGGCCGCACTGCTGTCCGGGCTGGAGGAGCGCGGCGAGCCCGTCACGGCGGTCTTCCACGCCGCCGCCTACATCGAGCTGGCCCCGCTGGACGGCACCCCGATGGACTCCTTCGAACGGGTCGTCGCCGCGAAGGCCGCCGGCGCCGCCCACCTCGACGCCCTGCTCGACCGCGAGCTGGACGCCTTCGTGCTGTTCTCCTCGATCGCGGGCGTGTGGGGCAGCAGCAACCACGCCGCCTACTCCGCCGGCAACGCCTACCTGGACGCGCTCGCCGAGCACCGCCGCTCCCGCGGCCTCGGCGCCACCACCGTCGACTGGGGCGTCTGGAAGGCCGCCAACCCGTGGGCGGCGCGCGACACCGTGGACGACTCCGACTTCTACCGGGTGCAGCGCCAGGGCCTGCCGCTGATCGACCCCGAGCCCGCCGTGCTCGCGCTCCAGCACGCGCTGGACGACGACGAGACGGTGATCGCCCTGGCCGAGGTGGACTGGCCGCAGTTCGCCGCGGTGTTCACCTCGGTGCGGCCCAGCCGGCTGCTCGGCGGCATCCCCGAGGTCCGGACGCTCACCGCCCCCGGCACCGCGCCCGCCGCGACCCCCGCGGCCACCGTGCTGCGCGGCCGCCTGGTCGGCCTGCCGGAGGCCGAGCAGAGCCGGATCGTGCTCGCCCTGGTGCGCACGCACGCCGCCGAGGTGCTCGGGCACGGCTCCACGGACGCCGTCCCGGCCGGGCGCGCCTTCCAGGAGCTGGGCTTCGACTCGCTGACCGCCGTCGAGCTGCGCAACCGGCTGACCACCGCGAGCGGCCTGCGGCTCCCGGCCACCCTGGTCTTCGACTACCCGTCGGCGGGCGTGCTCGCCGAGCACATCCGCTCGGCCGTGCTCGGCGAGCTCACCGGCCCGGCCGGGGCGGGCGCCGGAACGGCCGGCGAGCCCGACGAACCGGTCGCCATCGTCTCCATGGGCTGCCGGCTGCCCGGCGGCGTCCGCACCCCCGAGCAGCTCTGGCAGCTGCTGGTCGACCGCGGCGACGCCGTGTCCGGGTTCCCGGACAACCGCGGCTGGCCACTCGACACCCTGTTCGACCCCGACCCGGACCGGCCCGGCACCTCCACCACCCGGCACGGCGGCTTCCTGCACGACGCGGGCGACTTCGACGCCGAGTTCTTCGGCATCTCGCCGCGCGAGGCGATCGCCATGGACCCGCAGCAGCGGCTGCTGCTGGAGACCTCCTGGGAGGCGATCGAACGGGCCGGCCTCGACCCGGTCGCCCTGCGCGGCACCAGCACCGGCGTGTTCACCGGCGTCAACTACCAGGACTACGCGGCGGCCGTCGCACAGTCCGCCGAGAACGAGGGCCACCTGCTCACCGGCAGCGCCGCCAGCGTGGTCTCCGGCCGGGTCGCCTACACCCTCGGCCTGGAGGGTCCGGCGATCACCGTCGACACCGCCTGCTCGGCCTCCCTGGTGGCCCTCCACCTAGCTGCCCGGGCGCTGCGCGCCGGGGACTGCTCGCTGGCACTGGTCGGCGGCGTCGCGGTGATGTCCACGCCCGGAGCGATCGTCGGGTTCTCCCGGCAGCGGGGCCTCGCCGCGGACGGCCGCTGCAAGGCCTTCGCGGACGCCGCCGACGGGATGGGCATGTCGGAGGGCGCCGGAGTCCTGCTCGTCGAGCGGCTCTCCGACGCCCGGCGCAACGGGCACCCGGTGCTCGCCGTGCTGCGCGGCTCCGCCGTCAACCAGGACGGCGCCAGCAACGGCCTCTCCGCCCCGAACGGCCCCTCGCAGCAGCGGGTCATCCGGGCCGCGCTGGCCGATGCCGGGCTCACCGCCGCCGACGTCGACGTGGTCGAGGCGCACGGCACCGGGACGACACTGGGCGACCCGATCGAGGCCCAGGCCCTGCTCGCCACCTACGGTCAGGACCGGCCGGAGCACCTCCCGCTGCTGGTCGGCTCGTTGAAGTCGAACATCGGGCACACCCAGGCCGCGGCCGGCGTCGCCGGGGTGATGAAGGCGGTGCTGGCGCTGCGCCACCGCACCGTCCCGGCGACCCTGCACGTCGACCGGCCGTCCGGCAAGGTCGACTGGACGCAGGGCGCACTGTCCCTGGTCACCGACGCCCGCCCGTGGCCCGAACTGGACCGGCCCGCACGCGCCGGGGTGTCCTCGTTCGGGATGAGCGGCACCAACGCCCACGTCATCCTGGAGGAGGCACCGCCCGCCGAAGCCCCCGCACCGCCCGCCCAGGACACCCCGCCGGCCGGCCCGGTGGCATGGCTGCTCTCCGGCCGCACCCCGCAGGCCCTGGCCGACCGGGCCGAGCAGCTGCGCGAGCACCTGGACGGCGCGGACGCCGACCCGCTGGCGGTGGCCCGCACCCTGGCCGGGCGGACGGCGTTCGCCCACCGCGCGGTGCTGGTCGGCGGACCGGAGCAGCTCCGCGCCGCCCTGGTCGGCGGCACCGCCCACCGGGTGGAGGGCCGGGACGCCGGGGACGGCCGGACGGTGTTCGTCTTCCCCGGCCAGGGCTCCCAATGGGCCGGCATGACCGCCGAACTCCTCGACACCGAACCCGTCTTCGCCCAACGCATCAACGACTGCGAGATTGCCCTCGCCCCCCACGTCGACTGGTCCCTCACCGAACTCCTCCGCAGCCAGGCACCATTGGACCGCGTCGACGTCATCCAACCCGCCCTCTTCGCCGTCATGGTCTCCCTCGCCGCACTCTGGCAGCACCACGGCATCCACCCCGACGCCGTCATCGGCCACTCCCAAGGCGAGATCGCCGCAGCCGTCGTCGCCGGCGCCCTCACCCTCGAAGACGGCGCCCGCATCGCCGCCCTCCGCAGCAAAGCCCTCAACACCCTCGCCGGACACGGCGGCATGACCAGCATCAACCTCCCCCAGACCGACACCGAACACCTCATCGCCCCCTGGACACCCGACCTCACCATCGCCGCCCTCAACTCACCCCACACCACCGTGGTCTCCGGCACCGTGCAAGCCCTCACCGCCCTCCACACCCACTGCACCGCCCACGACATCCGCCACCGCCCCATCGACGTCGACTACGCCTCCCACTCCCCCCAAGTCGAACGACTCCAGCAGCAGTTGAACCAACTCCTCACCGTCGACGCCACCACCCCCCGCATCCCCATGCTCTCCACCGTCACCGGCACCTGGCTCACCACCCCACCCGACACCGCCTACTGGTACACCAACCTCCGCCAACCCGTCCTCCTCGCACCAGCCCTGGAGAAACTCCACCAAGCCGGCCACACCACCTACATCGAAACCACCCCCCACCCCGTCCTCACCATCACCATCGAGGAAACCCTCGACACCGCCACCGCCATCCCCACCCTCCGCCGCCACGAAGGCCACCGCACCCGCTACCTCACCTCCCTCGCCCACGCCTGGACCCACGGACTCCCCGTCGACTGGAGCGAGTTCGTCGGCGAGGGGGCCCGGGCGGAGCTGCCGACGTACCCGTTCCAGCGGCGTACGTACTGGGCCCAGCCGAAGCCCGGAGGCGGCGGCGACGTGAGCGCTGCGGGGCTCGGCAGTACGGGGCACCCGCTGGTGGGCGCGGCCGTCGAGATCGCCGACACCGGCGAAACCCTCCTCACCGGCCGCCTCTCCCTCCACACCCACCCCTGGCTCGCCGACCACACCGTCAACGGCACCACCCTCCTGCCCGGCACCGCCTTCCTCGAACTCGCCCTCCGCACCGCCGACGAAACCGACACCCCCCACCTCCACGAACTCACCCTCCAAACCCCCCTCCTCCTCCCCCCCACCACCCCCGTCCACCTCCAGATCCGCACCACCGCCCCAGACCCCACCGGACACCGCACGCTGGACATCCACTCCCGGCCGGAGGGCTCGACCGGGCCGTGGACGCCCCACGCCACCGGTGTCCTGGCGCCCGAACCGGCCGCTCCGGCACCGGAGTCGGCGGACCGACCCTGGCCGCCGGCCGGCGCGGTGCCCGTCCCGGTCGAGGGGCTGTACGAACGCTTCGAGTCCTTCGGCTACGGCTACGGCCCCGCGTTCCAGGGGCTGACGGCGGCCTGGCGGCTCGGCGACGAGGTCTTCGCCGAGGTGCGGCTGCCGCAGGACCAACACGGCCAGGCGGCCGCGTTCGGCCTGCACCCGGCGCTGCTGGACGCGGCCCTGCACGGCCTGTGGCTGGTGCCCAGGGACGGTGCGGCGCAGCGGGAGGAGCCGGGGAAGGCCCGGCTGCCGTTCTCCTGGACCGGGGTCCGGTTGCATGCCTCCGGTGCGACCTCGCTGCGGGTGCGGCTGGGCTACGACGCCACCGGATCGGTCTCGGTCGAGGCCGCCGATCCGCAGGGGCGCCCGGTCGCCTCGGTGGACGCGCTGGTGATCCGGCCGGTCGAGCTGGACGCGCTGCGCGCCGCCGGCAGCGGGCTGGGCGACTCGCTGTTCCGCCTGGAGTGGCAGCCCGTCTCCCCGGTGGCGACCGACGGGCCCTGCGCGGGCATCGTGCTGGGCGAGGAGCTCCCCCGGGACGCCTCGACAGCCGTGCTGGTCCGCTGCGAGCGGGCCGGGCAGTCCGGTCCGGCCGCGGTGCGGGCCGCGCTGGCGGAAGCCCTGCAGCTGCTCCAGACCTGGCTGGCGGACGAGGACCGGGCCGACTCGACGCTGCTCGTCGCAACCTCCTCGGCGGTCGCGACGGGCCCGTCCGAGGGGGTGGCCGACCTGGTGGCGGCCGCCGTGCGGGGCCTGGTCCGCTCCGCGCAGTCCGAGCACCCGGACCGGATCGTGCTGGTCGACACCGACGACCCGGACGGCCTGGCCGCGCTGGCGCCGTCCCTGGCCGCGCTGCGCGAACCGCAGCTCGCCGTCCGCGGCGGCGCCGTCCTGGCCGCCCGGCTGGTGCGGGCCCCGGTCCCCGAGCCGCAGCCGTTCACGCCCGCGGAAGGCGGCACGGTGCTGGTGACCGGTGCCGGCGGGGTGCTGGGCTCCCTGGTGGCCCGGCACCTGGTCACCGCGCACGGCGTGCGGCACCTGCTGCTGGCCGGCCGACGCGGCTCCGGGGATCCGGCGGCCGTCGCGCTCGCCGCCGACCTGGGCGCGCTGGGCGCCGCGGTGACGGTGGCGGCCTGCGACGTCGCCGACCGCGAATCGGTGCGGGCCCTGCTGGCCGCCGTCCCGCCCGCGCACCCGCTGACGGCGGTGGTGCACTCGGCCGGGGTGCTGGACGACGGCGTGATCGGCTCGCTCACCCCCGAGCGGCTGGACACCGTCCTGCGCCCCAAGGTGGACGCGGCGCTGCACCTGCACGAGCTGACCCGCGATCTGGACCTCGCCGCCTTCGTGCTGTTCTCCTCGGCGGCCGGGACGTTCGGCAGCGCCGGACAGGGCGGCTACGCGGCGGCCAACGCCTTCCTCGACGCGCTCGCCCAGCAGCGCCGGGCGGCCGGTCTGGCCGGGCAGTCGCTGGCGTGGGGCCTGTGGGAGCAGCGCAGCGCCCTGACCGGCACGCTGGACGCCACCGACCTGCGCCGGCTCGACCGGGGCGGCGTCGCGGCGATCTCCGCCGAGGAGGGCCTGGCGCTGTTCGACGCCGCCCTCGGCTCGGCGGACGCCCTGCTGCTGCCGGTGCGGATGGACCTGGCCCGGCTGCGGGCCGGCTCCGGGCCGGACGGGGTGCCGGCGCTGTTCCGGCGGCTGGTGCGCGGTGCTCCGCGCCGGGCGGCGGCCGCGGCGGACGCCGCCGAGGCCGACTCGCTGCGCCGGCGCCTCGCCCTGCTGGGCGCGCAGGACCGCGAGGCGGCCGTGGTGGAGCTGGTGCGGGCCCGGGTGGCGGAGGTGCTCGGCCACGACGGCCCGGAGGCCGTCGACCCGGAGCGCGCCTTCAAGGAGGTCGGCTTCGACTCGCTGACCTCGGTCGAGCTGCGCAACCGGCTGAAGGCGGTCACCGGGCTGCGGCTGCCCGCGACGCTGGTCTTCGACCACCCGAGCCCGGTCGCCGTCGCGGCGTACCTGGTGGAGCGACTGGTCCCGGCCGGGGAGCAGCCGCCCGCGGCGCCCGCCGGGCGGGATCCGGAGCTGCGCCGGCTGCTGGCCGGCATCCCGCTGGGCCGGCTGCGGGAGGCCGGACTGCTGGACCGGCTGCTGGCACTGGCCGGGCCGGGCGGCACCGGCTCCGCGCCGGGCGCCGGCGGCCCCACCGACGCCGAAACCTCGGCGGGCGCCGGGATCGCGTCCATGGACGTCCAGGAGCTGGTCCGGATGGCCCTGGACGGCGACCGTGCCTGACGCCCCCCGCCCCCTGCCGGAGACCGAACGGAGCACCATGCACACCGACCAGGTGGTCGAGGCCCTGCGGGCGTCGCTGCTCGCCAACGAACGGCTGCGGGAGGAGAACCGGGCGCTCGCCGAACGGGCCGCGGAGCCCGTCGCGATCGTCGCGATGAGCTGCCGCTTCCCCGGCGGCGTGCGCTCCCCGGAGGACCTGTGGGAGCTGCTGCTGGACGGACGGGACGCGGTGACCGGCTTCCCGGCCGACCGGGGCTGGGACGTCGAGGGGCTGTTCGACCCGGACCCGGACGCGCCCGGCACCTTCTACACCCGGCACGGCGGGTTCCTGCACGACGCCGCCGAGTTCGACCCGGGCTTCTTCGGGATCTCGCCGCGCGAGGCACTGGCGATGGACCCGCAGCAGCGGCTGCTGCTGGAGACGGCCTGGGAGGCCGTGGAGCGGGCGGGCATCGACCCGCTGTCGCTGCGCGGCAGCGCCACCGGGGTGTACGCGGGCGTGATGTACAACGAGTACTCGGCCCGGCTGACCAGCATCCCGGCGGAACTGGAGGGCTTCCTCGGCACCGGCAGCGTCCCGAGCATCGCCTCCGGGCGGGTGGCGTACACGCTGGGCCTGGAGGGCCCGGCGGTGACCCTGGACACCGCCTGCTCGTCCTCGCTGGTGGCGATCCACCTGGCCTGCCAGGCGCTGCGGGCCGGCGAGATCGGGCTGGCGCTGGCGGGCGGGGTGACGGTGATGTCGACGCCCGGCCTGTACGTGGGGTTCAGCCGGCAGCGCGGGCTGGCGCCGGACGGGCGCTGCAAGTCCTTCGCGGACAGCGCGGACGGCGCCGGGTTCGGCGAGGGCGTCGGCCTGCTGCTGCTGGAGCGGCTCTCCGACGCCCGCCGCCACGGGCACCCGGTGCTGGCCCTGGTGCGCGGCTGCGCCGTCAACCAGGACGGCGCCAGCAACGGGCTCACCGCACCCAACGGCCCCTCCCAGCAGCGCGTCATCCGGGCCGCCCTCGCCGACGCCGGACTCACCGCCGCCGACGTCGACGCCGTCGAGGCGCACGGCACCGGCACCCGACTCGGCGACCCGATCGAGGCCCAGGCGATCCTCGCCACCTACGGGCAGGACCGCCCCGCCGACCGGCCGCTGCTGCTCGGCTCGCTCAAGTCCAACCTGACGCACACCCAGGCCGCCGCCGGCGTCGGCGGGGTGATCAAGACGGTGCTGGCGATGGCGCACGGGGTGCTGCCGAAGAGCCTGCACCTGGACCGGGCTTCCACCCAGGTGGACTGGTCGGACGGGGCGGTGGAACTGCTCACCGAGGCCCGGCCGTGGCCGGAGACCGGCCGCCCGCGGCGGGCCGGCGTCTCCTCCTTCGGTGCCAGCGGCACCAACGCCCACGTGGTGCTGGAGTCCTGCCCGCCCTCCGCCGACGGGGAGACCGGGCCTGACCCGGCACGGACCGACGGACCGGCCGCCTGGTTGCTGTCGGCCCGCACCCCGGCCGCCCTCCGTGCGCAGGCCGCCCGCCTGCACGCCCGGCTCGGCGGAGACCCCGACGGAACCTCCGCCGAGGGAAGCGCCGCCGAGGGCACGCGGGCCGTCGGCCGGGCGCTGGCCCTCGGGCGCCCGGCCTTCGCCGAGCGGGCGGTGCTGGTGGGTGAGGACCGGGCCGAGCTGCTGGCGGCCCTGGCCGCGCTCGCCGAGGACGACGCCGCTCCCGCCGCCGTCCGGGGCACCGCCCCCCAGGGCTCCCGCCGCCCGGTGTTCGTCTTCCCCGGCATGGGCGCCCAGTGGCCCGGCATGGCGGCCGAACTGCTCGACTCCTCACCGGAGTTCGCGGCCCGGATGGCCGACTGCGAGCGGGCCATGGAGCCGTACCTGGACTGGTCGGTGACGGCCGCGCTGCGCACCGGGGACCCGCTGGAACGGGTCGAGGTGCTCCAGCCCGTGCTGTTCTCCGTCATGGTGTCGCTGGCCGCGGTGTGGATCGCGCACGGGGTGCGCCCGGCCGCCGTGGTCGGCCACAGCCAGGGCGAGGTGGCGGCCGCCTGCGTGGCCGGGCTGCTGTCGCTGGAGGACGCGGCCCGGGTGGTGGCGCTGCGCAGCCGGGCCCTGGCCGGGACGGGCGGCGACAGCGCCATGGCGACGGTGATGCTGCCCGCCGAGGAGCTGGCCGCCCGGCTGGCCCCGTACGGGGGCGCGGTGTCGCTCGCCGCGGTGAACGGCCCCCGGGTGGCGGTGGTCGCGGGCGAGGCCGGGCCGGTCGACCGCCTCCAGCAGGAGCTCGGCGAGGAGGGTGTGCTGACCTGGCGGATGCCCGTCGACTACGCCTCGCACTCGGCCGCCGTGGACGCGCTGCGGGAGGGGCTGCACGCCGACCTCGACGGGATCGTGCCGCGGGCCGGGACCGTCCCGATGGTCTCCACCGTGGACGGCGGCCCGGTCCGGGCCGGCGACCTCACCCGGGACTACTGGTTCCGCAACCTGCGCGGCACCGTCCGCTTCCACGCCGCCGTGCAGGAGCTGCTGACCGCCGGGCACCGCACCTTCCTCGAGGTCAGCCCGCACCCGACGCTCACCTTCGGCATCGAGGACGCCATGGCGGACGCGGCCGCCGACGAGGCCGTGGTGCTCGCCACCCTCCGGCAGGGCGACGGCGGGCCCCGCCGGCTGCTGCTGGCCCTCGCCGAGGCACACGTGCAGGGCCTGGCGGTCGACTGGCGGCCGGTCTTCGCCGACCTGCCGGCCCGACCCCTCGCGCTGCCGACGTACCCGTTCCAGCGGCAGCGCTACTGGCTGGACGCGCCGCCGGCCGGCGGCGACCCGGCCTCCGCCGGGCAGCTCGCGCTCGGGCACCCGCTGCTCACCGCGCTGGTCGAACAGCCCGACGGCGAGGGGGTGCTGTGCACCGGGCGGCTGTCCCTGGCGACGCAGCCGTGGCTGGCCGACCACGCCGTCTCGGGCACCGTGCTGCTGCCGGGCGTCGCCTACCTGGAGCTGGCCGCCTCGGTCGGCGCCCGGCTGGGCTGCCCGCTGGTGGAGGAGCTGACGCTGGCCGCGCCGCTGGTGCTGCCGGACCAGGGCGGCGCCGTGCAACTGCGGCTCACGGTGGGTGGTCCGGACGGGCAGGGGCGCCGCCCGGTGGAGTTGCACTCCCGGGCCGAGGACGGCGCCGCAGGGCCGTGGCGGCGGCACGCGGGCGGCCTGCTCGCCCCGGCCGGCGAGCCCGTCGACGACCCGACCGACGACCCGGCAGACGGACCGACTACCGAACGGGCCCGGGCGCAGGCCGACGAACCGGACCGGGGCGCCTGGCCGCCGGTCGGCGCCGTCGCCCTGCCCGTCGACGACTGCTACCGCGGCTTCGAGGCCCGGGGCATCGACTACGGGCCCGCGTTCCGCGGGCTGCGGGCCGCCTGGCGGCGCGGGGACGAGGTGTTCGCCGAGGTCGCCCTGCCCGGCCCGGTCGCGCCGCAGGCCGGCTTCGCCGTCCACCCGGCCCTGCTGGACGCCGCCCTGCAGACCGTCGGTCTGCGCGCGGACCGGCCGGGCGCCGAGGCGGGCGGAGTGCCGCTGCCGTTCTCCTGGCAACGGGTGAGCGTCACCCGCAGCGAGGAGCCGGTGCTCCGGGTCCGGCTGGCCCCGGACGGCGCGGACGCCGTGTCGGTGCGGATCACCGACCCGGCCGGTCGGCCGGTGGCCGAGGTCGGCTCGCTGGTGATGCGCACCGCCTCCTTCGACACGCTGCGGACCCCGTCCCGGTCGATGTTCGAACTGGCCTGGACGCGGGTCGCCGCCACCCCCGCGCCCGTCCCGCGCTGGGCGACGGCCGGGCCGGTGGACGACACCGCGGCCGGGCCGGTGGACGACACCGCGGCCGGGCTGCTGCCGGACGGGCCGGTGGCCGCGGCACCGCAGCTGACGCTGCTGCCCTGCCCGCCGGTGGCGCCCGACGCCGCGCCCGCGGAGCTGCTCGCGGCGGTGGGCCGGGTGCTCACCGCCGTGCAGGAGCACCTCGCCGACCCGGCCGCCGCCGCCCCGCTGGTGGTGCTCACCCGCGGCGCCGTCGACCACGGCACGGCCGACCCGGTGGACCTCGCCGGCGCGGCCGTCTGGGGGCTGCTGCGCAGCGCCCAGCTCGAACACCCGGGCCGGTTCGTCCTGCTGGACACCGACGGGCCCGCCGGGACGGCCGCAGCCCTGGCCACCGCCCTCGACGGCGCGGAGCCGCAGCTCGCCGTGCGCGGCGGCGTGCTGTCCGCCCCCCGGCTGGTGCGAGCCGCCGCCCCCGGGCCGAAGGCGCCCGCCGCCGAGCGCTTCGACCCGGCCGGCACGGTGCTGCTCACCGGCGGGGGCGGCACCCTGGCCGGGCTGGTCGCCCGGCACCTCGTCGCCGAACACGGTGTCCGCCACCTGCTGCTGCTCGGCCGCCGGGGCGCCGACGCCCCGGGCCTGCCGGAGCTGGTCGCCGAACTCACCGCCGCGGGCGCCGAGGTCACGGTGGCGGCCTGCGACGTGACGGACCGCCGGCGCCTGGCCGAGGTGCTGGCCGGCGTCCCGGACGACCACCCGCTGCGCGCGGTGGTGCACACCGCCGCGGTCCTGGACGACGGCGTCCTGGAGTCGCTCACCCCGCAGCGGCTGGCCACCGTCCTCGGCCCGAAGCTGGAGGGCGCCCGCCTGCTGCACGAGCTGACCGCGGACGCCGGGCTCACCGCCTTCGTCGTCTTCTCCTCGGCCGCCGGCGTCTTCGGCAGCCCCGGCCAGGCCTCCTACGCGGCCGCCAACGCCTCCCTGGACGCACTGATGGCCCTGCGCCGCCGGCAGGGACTGCCCGGCCGGTCGCTGGCCTGGGGCCTGTGGGAGCAGCGCAGCACGCTCACCGCCGACCTGGCCGGGCCCGAGCTGGAGCGGATCGCCCGCGCCGGAGCGGGCGCGCTGCCCACCGACGAGGCGCTCGCCCTGTTCGACGCCGCGCTGGGCGGCGCCGCCACCACGGCCGTCCCGGTGCGCCTGGAACTGCCGTCGGCCGCCGACGGTCCCGTCCCGCCCCTGCTGCGGGCCCTGGTGCGGCCCGTACCCGGCGGCGCGGGCACGACGGCGGGCGGCAGCCGCGAGGACGGCGAAGAGCTCCGCCGACGGCTCGCCCGGGCCGACGGGCCGGAGCGGGCGGCCCTGCTGCTCGACCTGGTGCGGCGCCGGGCGGCCGCGGTGCTCGGCCACCCGGACGCGGACGCGGTGTCCACCGGGACGGCCTTCCTGGCCATGGGCTTCGACTCGCTGACCGCGGTCGAGCTGCGCAACCGCCTCGCCGACGCGACCAGCCTGCGGCTGCGCCCCACCCTGGTCTTCGAGGCGGGCACCCCGGAGCGGCTGGCCAGGCGCCTGCTGGACGCCCTGGCCGACGGCGGGCCGCAGCGGGACACCCGGCACGGGGACGAGCCCTCCGCCGACCGGACGGCCGGCGGCACCGACCCGGTCGCGGCGCTGTTCCGGCAGGCCTGCGCACAGGGCCGGATCGACACCGGGATCGCCCTGCTCGGCACCGCCGCGGCGCTGCGCCCGGCGTTCTCCTCCGGCGAGGCGCTGCTGGCCTCCGGCGACGGCCCGGCGCCGCTGCGGCTGGTCGAACCGCCGCAGGCCCCCCCGGCCCGGCCGGAGCTGGTCTGCTTCGGCTCGATCGTGGCGCTCGGCGGCGCGCACCAGTACGCCCGCTTCGCCGCGCTGTTCCGCGGCCGGCACGGCGTCAGCGCCCTGGACGCGCCCGGGTTCGCGGCCGCCGAACCGCTGCCGGACCGGATGGCCGCGCTGGTCGACTTCCAGGCCGCGGCGGCGCTGGCGGCGGCCGGGGGCCGGCCACCCGTCCTGCTCGGCTCGTCCTCCGGCGGCACCCTGGCCCACGCGGTGGCGGCCCGGCTCGAGGAGCTGGGCACACCGGCGGCGGCCGTCGTCCTGCTGGACACCTACCTGTCGGGGGACGCCGCGATGACGCAGTTCGAGGACGTCCTGGTCGGCGGCATGTTCGAACGCGAGGACCGGGCCGCGCCGATGGACGGCGCCCGGCTGACCGCGATGGGCCGCTACTTCCAGCTGCTGGACGACTGGCGGCCGCCCGCGATCGGGGCCCCGGTGCTGCTGGTCCGGGCGTCCAGCCCGCTGGCCGAGCCGGCGCCGGACAGCACCGTCGACTGGCGGGCGTCCTGGCCCGGCGCGCACACCGTGCTGGACGTCCCGGGCGACCACTGGTCGCTGATGGAGGAACACGTGGAGACCACCGGCAAGACCGTGCAGGACTGGCTGGACGCCGTCCTCGCCGGCACCGGCAACGAAGAGGGGAAGGGCGCATGACGTCGACACCACGGCCCACCGAGCGGCTGGTCGTCCTGGGAGCGGGGGTGATGGGCACCGGCATCAGCACCCTGGCGCTGGGCCACGGCGTCTCCGTCACCCTGGTCGACACCGACCCGGACCAGCTGGCCCGGGCGGAGCACGGGATCGCGGACGGCCTGCGGCTGGCCCAGCTGATGGGCCGGCTGCCCGCCGACACCGAACCGGGCACCCTGCTGACCACCGGGTCGGCGCAGCACGTCGCCGGGGCGAGCGCCGTGATCGAGGCGGTCACCGAGGACGCCGCGCTCAAGGCCCGGTTGCTCGCCGAGGTCTCGGCGGCCGTCCGCCCGGGGACGCTGCTGATCTCCAACACCTCGTCCATCCCGATCGACGAGCTGGCCGACGCCGTGGCCCGCCCGGCCGACCTGCTCGGCACCCACTTCATGAACCCGCCGAGCCTGATCAGGACGGTCGAGGTGGTCCGCGGCGCCCGGACCGGGGACGCCGCGATGGCCGCCGTCGACGACCTGCTCGGCGCCCTCGGCCGCGAGCGGGTGGTGGTCCGGGACTCCCCCGGCTTCGTCACCAGCCGCATCCTGCACCCGATGATCAACACGGCCGCGCGGGTGGTCCAGCAGGGCACCGCGAGCGTCGAGGCGGTGGACGCCCTCATGCAGGGCTGTCTCGGCCACCCGACCGGGCCGCTGCGCACCGCCGACCTGATCGGCATCGACAACCTGGTCGACTCGCTCCTGGTGCTGCTGGAACGCACCGGCGACGAGAGCTGCCGCCCCTGCGACCTGCTGCTGGACAAGGTCCGCGCGGGCACGCTCGGCCGCAAGAGCGGCGCGGGCTTCTACACCTACGAGGAGGACATGCGATGACCGCCGCTGCCAACACGAACCCCGGCCCGCTCGGGCCCACCGACGACGAGACCGTGCAGAAGGAGCTGCTGCGCTTCCTGGAGTCCCGGACCAGGACGTCCTGGCTGCCCGACACCGACCTGTTCGGCGACGGCGGGCAGTCCTCGCTGTTCGCCATGGAGCTGGTGGTGCACCTGGAGAAGTCCTTCGGCATCAGCATCCGCGGCGCCAACCTGCGCCTGGAGAACTTCCGCACCGTCACGGTGATGACCGCGATGGTCCGCCGTCTCCAGCAGGCCGCCGGGGCGCAGCATGGCTGACGCCCTGGCCACCGCGGCCGCCACGGTCCGCGACCGGATCGGCGACCGGGCCGGCGGGTGGGACCTCGCCGGAGTCCTCCCGCTGCCGCTGCTGCGCGAGCTGGGCGCCGCCGGCGTGCTGTGCGCCCAGCTCCCTGAGGCCTTCGGCGGGCTCGGCCTGAGCAGCCTGCAGAACGGCGAACTCACCGCCGGGACCGGCCGGCTGTGCAGCTCGGTGCGCAGCGTGCAGACCTCACAGGGCATGGCGGCCTGGACGGTGCAGCGCTTCGGGCTGCCCGAGCAGCAGCGCGCCTGGCTGCCCGACCTCGCCTCGGGCCGGCTGGCGGCGGTCGGCTTCAGCGAGACCGGGGCGGGCAGCGACCTCGCGGCGATGGCCACCACCGTCCGGCGCAGCGGCGACGAACTGGTGGTGGACGGGCACAAGCGGTGGATGACCGCGGCCCGCTACGCCGACCTGCTGGTGGTGTTCGGCCGCTACGAGGACGGCGCCGCCGCCGTCCTAGTGCCCGCGGACGCGCCGGGGGTGCACGTGGAGCCGGTCGCCGACCCGATGGGCTGCCGGGCGGCCGGCCACGCCGACGTCCGGCTGGACGGGGTGCGGCTGCCCGCCGGGCGGCTGCTCGGCGGGTCGGCGCTGCCGCTGCCCCTGCTGGTGACGACCGCCCTGGCGTACGGCCGGATGTCGGTGGCCTGGGGCTGCGTCGGGATCCTGCGGGCCTGTCTGGAGGCGGCGTCCCGGCACGCCGCCACCCGCGAGCAGTTCGGGCAGCCGATCGGCCGGCACCAGCTGGTGGCCGGGCACCTGGCCGACCTGCTGGTCGCGGAGCAGGTCGCGACCCGGGTCTGCGAGCACGCCTCGCGCTGCTGGGACGCCGGCTCGGCCGAGCAGGTCATCGCCACCGTGCTGGCCAAGCAGGTCGCCTCGGAGCAGTCCGCCCGGGCCGCGGCGACCGCCGTGCAGGTGCTGGCCTCGGCCGGCGCCCGGGACGGCGGGGTCGCGGCGCGGGCGTACCGCGACGCCAAGCTGATGGAGATCATCGAGGGCAGCAGCGAGCTGTGCCGGCTGCTGCTGGCCGACCACGCGCTGGCCGTCGCACCGAGGGGGGAGGAAGGGTGAGCGCACCGATCGTCGAGACCGTCAAGTGCCTGGTCTGGGACCTGGACGACACGCTCTGGCGGGGCACCCTGCTGGAGGACGGCGAGGTGGAGCTGGCGGAGGGGATCCGCCGGGTCGTGGTCGAGCTGGACGCCCGCGGCATCCTGCAGTCGGTGGCCAGCAAGAACGACCACGACCTGGCCTGGGCGAAGCTCGAACAGCTCGGCCTCGCCGAGTACTTCGTGCTGCCGCAGATCGGCTGGGGGACGAAGTCGGAGTCGGTGCGGCGGATCGCGGAGCGGCTGCGGTTCGCCCCGGGGACCATCGCCTTCGTGGACGACCGCGCCGCCGAGCGCGCCGAGGTCGCCTTCCACCTGCCCGAGGTGCGCTGCTACCCGGCCGAGGAGGCCGCGCAGCTGGCGGAGCTGCCGGATTTCAGCCCCGCGGTGGTCACCGCGGACGCCCGGCGGCGCCGGGAGATGTACCAGGCCGGCTTCCGCCGGGACGAGGAACGGGCCAACTCCGAAGCCCCGGACGCGGAGTTCCTGCGCTCGCTGGAGCTGGAGCTGCGGATCGGCCGGGCCACCGGGGAGGACATCTCCCGGGTCGAGGAACTCACCCTGCGCACCAGCCAGATGAACGCGACCGGTGTGCACTACTCGGACCGGCGGCTGCGCGAGCTGCTCACCGATCCCGACCACGAGGTGCTGGTGGCCAGCATGGCCGACCGCTTCGGGCCGCACGGCGCGGTCGGCGTGCTGCTGGTCGAGCGGCTGCCGCACCGCTGGCACCTCAAGCTGCTCGCCACCTCCTGCCGGGTGGTCAGCTTCGGGGCGGGCACGACGGTGCTGGACTGGCTGATCGACCGGGCGGCCGCCGCCGGGGTCCATCTGACGGCGGACTTCCGGGCCACCGAGCGCAACCGGATGATGGAGATCGCGTACCGCTTCGCCGGGTTCGAGGAGCAGGACTGCGGATGCACCGGGGGCGCCGCGCAGCGGGCCGGGGAGGCTCCGGACGCGGCGGGGGCTCCGGCCGCGGGGGCTTCGGACCCGGCAGGAGCTCCGGACCCGGCAGGAGCTCCGGACCCGACGGGGGCTCCGGCCGCGGGGGCCGAGGGCGGTGTGCAGGTGCTGCACCTGGTGCCCTCGTCGCGTCCCGGTTCGCCGACGGTCCGCCTGATCGCGCCGGACCTCGCCGCCGTGCGCACCGCGGGCGACCGGGCGACCGCGCCCTGACCGCCGTGCAGCCGGGCGGCGCGGTGCCGGGCGCTGCGGTGCCGGGCGGACGGCCCCGTCGGGGGTCGCCGCCCGGCACCCCGGGCTCACGGCTTCTTGCGGACCAGCGTGATGCCGTCGGCGACGGCCAGCAGCGAGATGTCCACCCGGTCGTCGGTGTGCAGCGCGGCGTTCAGCTCCCGGACGCCGAGGGTGTCCTGGTCCTGTGCGGCCGGATCGGCGACCCGCCCGAAGTACAGCGTGTTGTCCACCACCAGCAGGCCGCCGGGCCGCAGCAGCGGCAGCGACTCCTCGTAGTAGCGCAGGTAGTTGGCCTTGTCGGCGTCGACGAACACCAGGTCGAAGGACTCCGGTCCGCGTTCGGCCCGGAGCGTAGCCAGCGTCTCGACGGCGTCGCCGATCCGCAGGTCGATCCGGTCGGCGACCTTGGCCTGCTCCCAGTAGACGGCTCCGATGTCGGGCCAGCGGTCGGTGATGTCACAGGTCACCAGCTCCCCGCCGGGCGGCAGGGCGCGAGCCATGCAGAGCGTGCTGTAACCGGTGTAGGTGCCGATCTCCAGGATCGCCCGGGCACCGGTCAACCCCACCAGGAGAGCGAGCAGTTGTCCTTCCTCGGCCATCACCTGCAGGGCCTCGCCGCCCGGCAGCTCGGCGGTCTCGGCCCGCAGCGCGGCCAGCAGCGGGTCGTCCCTGAGCGAGTTCCGCCTGATGTAGTCGAAGAGTTCCTGCGTGGGTGTCACCTGCTGGGCCATGGCTCTCCTTGTCCGGGGTGCTCGTTGTGGCTGTCGTCCTGGCTGGGGTGCTCGTGCGGGTCCGGACTGCTGGTCCTCGGGGCGCGTCGCCCTGCCCGCGGTCCGGCCCCGCACCGTGGTGCCGACGCTCCGGCACGGCACCGGGCCGCCGACCGGGCGGCACTACGTCGCGCTGCCGACGGTCCGGCCGAGCATCGACCGCAGCCGGTGGCCGACCGGGTTGAGCCCGGCGGTGGCGGCCAGCTCCAGCGCGGACCTGAGGTTGGCCTGCTCGGCGTGCCACCAGTCCACGGTGGTGGGGTGCGGTTCCCAGGGGCCGAGCGCCGGGCCGTGCACCCGGCCCACCGTGCCCTGGCCGCCGGGCGGGGCGAGCGAGTCCTCGGCCATCCGCAGGTAGCCGCTGAGCAGCCGGCGCAGGGTCTCCGTCCGGCGCTCGGGCGGGTCCTCGGCCTCGGCCCGCTCCCGGGCGTAGGCGCGCAGCAGGTGGTCCAGGTGGTAGCGGCCGCAGCCGCGGTCGTGCAGCAGGTGGGCGTCGGCGAGGGCCTCCAGGACGGCCTCCGCGGTGTCGACCTGGCAGTCCAGCAGGCCCGCGACGATGCCGGCGTCGGTGTGTTCGGCACCGATGGCGCCCAGCATCCGGAAGACGGCGGCCGGGTCGGGCAGGGCCGGCCGGTCCCGGGAGTCGCCCTGCAGGCTCCGGTAGCCGCTCTCCAGTCCGACCCGGACGCCGAGGTCGCCGACCCGCAGCTCGTCCAGCAGGTGCGCGGAGCGGGCCAGCCGGGCGGCCAGCCGGCCGAGGTCCCAGTTCGGACGGCCCAGGTAGCGGGCGCCGACGATGCGGACGGCGAGCGGAAGGCCGGAACACCGGCGGACGACGGCGCGGGCCGCGTGCGGCTCGGCCTCGACGCGCCGGCGGCCGACGATGGAGCCGAGCAGGTCCAGGGAGGCCGGCTCGTCCAGCGGTGCCAGGGCGATGGTGCGCGCGCCGTCCAGGTCGGCGAGCCGGTGCCGGCTGGTGACGACCACCCGGCCGGCCCGACAGCCGGGGAGCAGCGGGCGGACCTGGGCCGCGCTGCTCGCGTCGTCGAGCACCACCAGGACCCGGCGGTCGGCGGTGAGCGAGCGGTAGAGCAGGGCGGCCTGTTCCTGGTCGGCGGGGATCTCCTCGGCAGGGACTCCGAGGTCGGCGAGGAAGCGGCCGAGCACCTCGCCGGGTTCGGCCGGGTCACCCGTCCCGCCGAGGTCGGCGTAGAGCTGACCGTGGCCGAACCGGTCCCGGACACCGTGCGCGACCCGCAGGGCGAGCGCGGTCTTGCCGATGCCCCCGCTGCCGGTGATCACGGTGGGCGCCGCGGTCGCGCCGGGCGGCACCTCGGCCAGCAGCCGGTCGGCGAGCTCGCGCTCCTCCGCGGCCCGGCCCACCAGCGCGGGCGGGCCGGCCGGCAGTTGGGCGGGCCGGGGCCAGCGCGGCTCGGCCCGGTACCCGCCGGGGCGCTGCGGTTCCGGCCCGGCGGCGTCGGCCTTCGGGGCGGCCGAGGCGAGCGGGTCGTCGGCGGCCAGGATCCGTCGCTGCATCTCCCGCAGCTCGGGCCCCGGTTCGGCGCCCAGCTGGTCGATCAGGGCGGTGCGGGTCAGCTGGAACAGGGCGAGCGCCTCGGACTGCCGGCCGGCCCGGAACAGGGCCAGCATCAGCCGGCTGACCAGGGCCTCGCGCAGCGGGCTCTCCCGGACCTCGCGCCAGAGCTCGGGCATGATCTCGGCGTGCCGGCACAGGGCGAGGTCGACGTCCAGGCGGGATTCCAGCGTCTGCAGCCGCAGTTCGTGGAGGTAGCGCCCCTCGACGTCGCGCAGCGTGCGGGAGGGGATGTCGACCAGCGGCTCCCCGCGCCAGAGCGACAGCGCGGTGGCGTACTCGGCCGAGGCCCGTTCCAGTTCTCCGGCCCTGATGTGGGCGGCGGCCCGGCTGCGGTGCGCGGTGAAGCGCCCGAGGTCGGTCTCGTCCTCGTCCAGTTCGATCTGGTAGCCCGGGGCGCGGGTGAGGATCCGTCTTCCGGCCTGGCCGCCGAGGACCTGACGGAGTCTCATCACGTAGGTGCGGACGGTGGCCGCGGCGCTGGGCGGCGGGCCGCCGTCCCAGACGGCGGCGGCGATCCGGTCGACCGAGACGACGCGGTTGGCGTTGACCAGGAGGAGTGCGAGCACCACTCTCTGCCGGGGGGCGGACACCTCACGCTCCGCTCCGTCCACCTGGATGGACAGCGGGCCGAGCATTCCGAACTGCACGGGCGGCCTCGATTCGTGGCGACGGAACGGGGCGACGGGCCAGGGCGGCGGACGCGCCGGCCCGGTCACAGCCGCGGCACGTCCCCCTCGACGCCGCAGGCCGGATCTCCGGTGAATCTATGGTCCGCTCCCGCCGCTCGCCAACAGGCAGTCGTCATGTGCCGGAGGAATGAGCCGGAACGAGTCAAAGCCCGAAATTCATCCACCGCAGGTTTGATCCATCTCCACGACAAGCGCGGGACATGACAAGTCGTCGCTCCCGTCACACCCTCCCCACCCGAACCGAAAGGACCACCGATGACTGCCCCCGTCGCGGACAGCGGCCTGTGGTGCCGCCGCTACCACCCCTCCCCCACGGCCACCCGACGGCTCGTCTGTTTCCCGCACGCCGGCGGCTCGGCCGTCTACTTCCACCCCGTCTCCGCCGCACTCGCCCCGGGCATCGACGTGCTCGCCGTCCAGTACCCGGGCCGCCAGGACCGCCGACTCGAACCCGGGATCGGCGACATCGGCCGCCTCGCGGACGGCATCGTCCGGGCCCTCGACCCGTGGCACGACACCCCGCTGGACCTCTTCGGCCACAGCATGGGCGCCCTGGTGGCCTTCGAGGTCGCGCTGCGGCTGGAACGCGACGGTCGACCTCCGGCCAATCTGTTCGTCTCAGGCCGTAAGTCGCCCTCCCTGGGCTCGACGGAACTCCTGGACCTCACCGACGCCGAGATCGTCGCCGACCTCCGCACCCTCGACGGCACCGGCAACGGCGTGCTGGAGGACGCCGAACTCCTCGACATGATCCTGCAGCCCGTCCGCAACGACTACCTGGCCGTCGGCCGCTACCGCAGCAGCCCCGACGCCGTGCTGTCCTGCCCGGTCACCGCCCTCGTCGGCGACCGGGACCCCCGCGCGGCCGTCCCCGAGACCGCCGAGTGGAAGGCCCACACCACCGGCCCGTTCGACCTCCGGGTCTTCCCCGGCGGCCACTTCTACCTCACCGACCGCGCCGCCGAGGTGATCGCCTTCATCCGCGACCGCATCACCGCCACCCCCGCCCACCCCTGACCCCGACCCGGTTCCGGACGGGTGTGCCCCCGCCCCCGCACCCGTCCGAAACCGGCCTCGAACGCACGCTCGCCCCTCGTACAGGAGAACGCCCGAGGCCACCGAGGCCCCGCCCCCGGCGGGAACTGCCCTCCACCGACAGAACGGACCGTAGGTTCGCCGGGTTGCGCAGCCGCTGGCTGGGTTTTGTCCTGATCGCCGGGGCGGAACCAGCAACCATCCGGTCACAGCACCGACGGCTCACGGCCCAGTGGAGTCAGGGTCGGCATGCAGGGACAGGACCGCGACGTCGCCGCCGAAGCCCACCACGAGCGAGCCTTCCGGGGTCACGGTCAGCGCATGGCTGGCGCGGGAAACACCAGCTCACGGCCGATCTGCCGCCCGGCGGCCAGCTCCCACAGGCACACCGTTCCGTCCGAACCACCGGTGACGACCCGGAGTTCTCCACCGATCACCGCGGTCACCACCGCGGACACGGTGCCTTCGTGGCCGACCAGCCTGCCGACTTCCCGTCCCATGACCAGGTCCCACACGCGCACGGTGGCGTCGTGACCTGCCGTGATCGCGTGGGCTCTGCCGCCGACGACCGCTGTCGCGACCGCCCACGCCTCGCCGTCGTGGCCCGGCAGGGGCTCCCCGACCGGTTGTCCGGTGGTCAGGTCCCACTGCCAGACCTTGCCACCGCTCATACAGCCCACCGCATGGGGCCTGTCATCGATCACCAGCGTGTCGATGGCCATCAGGAAGTCGTCGTGTCCGGTGAGTTCTCCGACCTGTTCCCCACTGGCCAGATCCCAGACCCGCACCGACACGTCGTCGTCGCTGGCGAGCGCACACGGTCGCCCCTGGACGACAGCCGTGCCCAGACACCACACCTGACCGTTGATCCCCGGCAGCTCGCCCGTCTGCTGGCGGGTGGCCGGGTCCCACGCGAGTACCGCCCAGTCGCTGGCCGTGACGACGCACGGCCGACCGTCCACGACCTCCGTCGCCACCGCCCACACCCTGCCGTGGAAATCGCTCATGGGCCCGCCGACCTGTTGGCCGGTCTCAAGGTCCCGCACCCGGACCGTCTGGTCCTTGCTGCCGGTGACCACGACGTGGCGGCCGTCCGAGAAGGTTGTCACCACCGCGTCGACACCGCCGGTGTGACCGGACGGGTTCATCTGGGCGTGCGGGTCACTCTGCGCGCCGGTGGACCACAGCACCTGCCACGGTTCGGTGTCGACATCCTCCACTGACACGGCGGCAATCCGTGCCGACAACTCCCGGTCCCCGTACCGAGCCGCGTCCAGGGCCAGCAGCTGCCGCCGCACCCACGGTGGCACGTCCCGGTGTACGTCCACCGACGCCCGGTAAACGGCAGCCATCAGTCGCGCACCGGGATCCGCATCGGAAGCCAGCAACCCCAGAACCCGCTCCGGATCAGCGTTCACCAGCCATGGCAGGTCCGTCCACCACCCTTCCGCCCCCGACCAATCCGAAGCCGAAGCGGTCAGATGAACGTCGTCACTCATGGCCGAACTCTAGTGATGCGGCCCGACAGGTCCGCCAGGTCGGACCAAGCTGCACTCTTGAGAGGCCGTCCGCCCCAGCGGATGCCTTTCTCGCTTCGGGTGCGGGCGCGTTCTGTGCGTTCGGCGGCCAGGACGTCGCGGTGGCCGGCGTTGGCGCTGCGCCGGCGCAGGTAGGCGTGCAGGGCCCGGGTCTGCGCGGTGCGGTTGGGGTGGCTGGAGTTGGCGATGGTGAACGGCCTCAGCGGCCCGAAGTCCGACTCGACCGGGTTGGCCCACGCCGACTCCCCGGCGGGGTGGCCGCTCGTCGTCCTGGCTCTCGGCTCCATGGCCTACGACCTCGGCGTCCCAACCCTCCGACGCCGCAACACCTGACGGCCGCCCTGGCCCCGGCCATCCAGGCCGGGGCCTCCGGCGTTCCGGCAGGCCGTGCAACCAGACTCCTGCCCGGGCCACCAGGCCGCTTGTCACACCGCGGAGCCAGACACCTAGCGGTGGAAGAGTACTTCCGGATTGTCCCGCGAGGGGCCGTCCAGCAGCGGACGGTGGATCCCCTTCAGCGTCTGGTCGAAGAACGCCGTCACGTACTCGCGGGTGATCACCACCCCGCGTTCCGGGGAGAGGGGCGGCGACGGGAACCCGGCCTGCTTCTGAAGCACCTCCAGGTCGGTGAAGCTGAAGTGGTCGGCGCCGACGACCGTCAGCCACTTCTTGTAGCCGCCGAGCGCGGCCCAGCTCTGCCTCCAGTTGTCGTCGTCGCTGTCGGCCTCACCCAGCATGAGGAACGGCCGGTCGACCTGTCCGGGCGCCGGGGCCGGTTTGAAGGTGCCGTCCATGTTCACTCCGGCGCGCACGCGCGGGTCGGCGATCATCGCGGCGGCGGCTGACGCTCCGCCGATGGAGTGTCCGGCCATGCCGATCCGGTGCTTGTCGATGAGGTGTGCCAGGCGCCACGCGGTGTTGCCGCGCGTCAACCGGTCGATCACGAAGGACACGTCCAGTGCACGGCTGGCGGGGATGGAGTCGATCGTCGCCGGGTCATTGCAGATCGCGCACGACGGCGTCTGGCCGTTCGCAAGCGTCTCGCCGAAGTCCTCGTAGGTGTGGCCGACGAGCGCGACGACGTAGCCGTGACTGGCCAGCTCGGTCGCGAGCGAGGTGAGCGTCATGCGCGGGTTCTCGTACGCGGGTGAGAGGACCACCAGCGGATACGTGCCGCGCTTCGGCCGCGCGCCGTCGAAGGCGTGGGTGGTGACGCCGGAAAGGGTCTGCGGGGTGATGCCGGTGCTCGGCGGCAGGTGCCTGTGCTCGATGATTCCGGCTGCCTCGGCGGGGGTCATGTAAGGGGCCGGGGTCCCGGTCCCGGGGACGGCCGGGTAGATCATCGTGACGGTCAGTTGGCGGGGGCCGGATGACGGCACCCACGGGTCGGGGCGGTTCTCGTCGGTGAGGTGGATGACGTCCTCGCCGGCGGCGTAGGGGCCGGTCGGCGCGGGGAGCGCGCCTTGGAAGGTCCGCGTGGGCGCCGCCGCTGCGGCCGCGGCTGGTGCGGCGTCGAACGCGTGCGTGGCCACCGGTGCGGCCCGCGGCGTGGTCGTGGCGGCGAACCCGGCGCCGGTTCCGGTGACGAGGGCGACGAGCGCCAGGGGCGTGACAGCGCTGATACGGAGACTGCGTTTCATGGGATCGACGCTAGGTACGGACCACGGTCCACCGCGTCGGCCGGCGGATGTCACCTCGTCCAGGCCCTCGGCCCGGGGGCGTATCCGGGGTACATCCCCGGGGCGACGCGCAGAGCCGACGCCCCCTCGAACTGGCCGAGCCCAGCAGGATCCATCTCACCGGGACTTGCTGTACGCCGACTACTCACACCCGGGAGACCGGAACGGTCGACGCGGGCCGGTCCGTGCGCAACCGCGCCGGGTGGCGTGGCTTGGCGGGAAACCCCAGGTCTTTGGGGTACCGGGGGCCCGGGCGGCGTCGAAGACTGGGGCCATGGACGCCATCGAGAAGATCCGAACCGCAGACGACACCCGAACCACAGACGAAAGCCGAACCGCGGACGACAGCCGAACCGCGGACAACCGGGAGACCGTGCGCGCCTTCATCGACGCACTGTTCACCAAGGGAGACCTCACCGCGGTCGACGAGTACCTCGCCGAGGACTTCCTCAACCACGACCCGCCCGTCGACTCCGACCCCAGCCGTGAGGGCATGCGCAGGGCCGCCGCCCTGTTCCGCAGCGCCTTCCCGGACTGGCACGCGATGCCCGACTTCCTCGTCGCCGAGGACGACCTGGTCGTGGAGCACTTCAGCGCCAGCGGCGCCCAGCGCGGCGAGATCTTCGGCGCACCGGCCACCGGGCGCACCGTCACGCTCCGCGGCATCAACATCTTCCGGCTCCGGGACGGCCGCATCGTCGAGCGCTGGGGCCGGCTCGACGAGCTGGGGCTGCTGCGCCAGCTCGGGCTCGTGCCGGGCCCGGCGTAGCAGGGGGTGGGCCGGGGCAGCCGGGCGTAGGGTGGTGGTCGTGGCCGGTGCGGCGGTGGAACGCCGGCTCGCCGACATCGAACGACGGTGCCGCAGCGGGCTGGACGCCGACGCGCTGGGCACGGAGGCCCTGGGCCGTCTGCGCCGGGTGGTTCCGACGGAGGCGGCCCTGTTCGCGACCGTCGATCCGGTGACGCTGCTGTTCACCTCGGCGACCGCCGAGGACCCGCTCGGTCCCGCGACGGCCCTGTTCCTCGACAACGAGTTCGGCCGGGCGGACGTCAACAAGTTCGCCGGCCTCGCCCGGGCGAAGGATCCGGTCGGCTCCCTGGACCGGGCCACCCGGGGCAACCGGGCGGACAGCGCCCGCTACCGGGAGATCATGGCCCCGCTCGGGCTCGGCGACGAACTGCGCGCCGCGCTGGTCACCGGGCACCGCTGCTGGGGCGTGCTCTGCCTGCACCGGGAGGCGTCCTCCGCGGGCTTCACCGGCGAGGAGATCGCCCTCGTCCGGCGCGTCGCCCCGGTGCTGGCGGCCGGCCTGCGCGCCGCGGTGACCGCCGCGCCGTCCTCCCTGGACTCCCCGGCCGCCGCCGGCCCGGACGGGGTGGGGCTGATCCTGCTCGACTCCGCCCTCAGGACGGTGTCCATGAGCCCCGAGGCCGAGCAGTGGCTGGCCGACTTCCCCGACGGCGACCGGCAGGACGCGGGCCTGCTCCCGGTCAGCGTGCTCGCGGCCGCCTCCGGCCCGGTGCCGTCCACCGTCCGCGTCCGCGGGCGCTCGGGCCGGTGGCTCGCCCTGCACACCAGCCGGGTGGGCCCGCAGATCGGCGTGGTGGTGGAACCGGCCCGGCCCGCGGAGCTCGGTGCGGTCCTGCTCAGCGCCCACGGACTCACCGACGCGCAGACCCGGGTCGCAGCCCTGGTCATCCGGGGCTACTCCACCCGCCAGGTGGTCGACGAGCTGCACATCTCCGCCAACACCGTGCAGGAACACCTGACCGGAGTCTTCGACAAGTTCGGTGTCCGCAGCCGCCGCGAGCTCGTCGCCGCGATGCTGGCGGACCTGTCCGGGTTCGCCCAGGGCTAGGCAGGGCCACGGCACCGCCCCCGCCTTCGCTCAGCTGCGGGAGCACCGCGCATCAGGCGGACGGCCCGGCGAGTTTGGCGGCGACGGCGTCGAGGACCCAGTCCAGACCGGTCGCGAAGGACGTCTCGGCGTCCACGTGCGTGCCGTCGTGCACGGCCCTGGTCAGCGCGGGGAAGCGGCCCGTGGCCAGCATCCTCGTCACGTGCGGGCCGGAGGCGCGCTGCCAGTCGCGTTTGGACAGGCCCGTGGCGCGCTCGGCCCGCAGGTTCGCGATCTCGCGTCTGAGCGCACCGGTGACGTAGGCGCCGACGGTCTCCGCCGCGCGCATGACGGTGTCCACGTCGGCGAGGCCGTCGAGGGCGGCGAGCTTGGCCTCGGTCACGGCGAGGCCGTTCGGGCCCAGGGACGGACGGCCGCCGAGCAGGTCGGCCAGCCATTCGTGGCGCAGCGCCGCCCGCCGGGTGCCGTGGGCGATTCCGCGCAGCGCCTCCCGCCAGTCGCCGGGCGGCTCCTCGGGGAGGATCTCGGCCTGGACCTCGTCCACCATGAGGTCGAACAGCTCCTCCTTGGTGGCGATGTATCCGTACAGCCGCATCGGTCCGGCGTCGAGCCGACCGGCGACCTTGCGCAGCGACACCGCCTCCAGCCCGCCCTCGTCGGCGAGCGCGACCGCGGCGGCGACGATCCGCTCGCGGTCGAGCGGCACGGGGCGAGTCGGCGGCTCCGGCCGGTCCCAGACAGTCATGGACTCACCGTACCGTTGCGATACACCGCACCGCACCAATACGATGTATCGCCATGAGCCCTCGCATCGCAGTCGTCGGGAGCGGCCCCGGCGGCCTCGCCTTCGCCCGCGTCCTGCACCGCCACCACCACCCCGTCACCGTCCTCGAACGCGACCCCTCCCCCGACGCCCGCCCCCCGGGCGGCACGCTGGACCTGCACGAAGGCATGGGCCAGCTCGCCCTCGACAAGGCCGGGCTGCTGACGGAGTTCCAGGCGCTGTCCCGACCCGAGGGGCAGGCCATGCGCATCCTGGACACGGACGGAACCGTCCTGCGCGACTGGCGGCCCCGCCCGGACGACCACGCCAATCCCGAGATCGACCGCGGGCAACTCCGCGACGTGCTGCTCGGCCCGCTCGACGTCCAGTGGGAGCGCAGCGTGACGCGCGTGGTGCCGGGAACCGGAGGCGGCGCGGTGGTCCACTGCGCCGACGGGAGGCAGGAGGAGTTCGACCTCGTCGTCGGCGCGGACGGCGCCTGGTCCCGGGTCCGCCCAGCGGTCTCGCCGGTGACGCCGCACTACACGGGCATCACCTCGGTCGAGACCTCCCTGGACGACGTCGACACCCGCCACCCCGACCTCGCCCGGCTGGTCGGCCACGGCTCCGTGGCCGTGTACGGCGTGAACCGCAAGCTCGTCGCCCAGCGCAACAGCGGCGGCCACGTCAAGGTGTACGCCCAGTTCCGCGCACCACTGGACTGGCACGCCCACCTGGACCCGGCCGACACCGAGGCCGTCCGGTCAAGCCTGCTCGCCCTGTTCGACGGCTGGGCGGCCCCCGTCCTCGACCTCCTCCGCCACGGCACCGCCTTCGTCCACCGCCCCCTCCACGTCCTGCCCGTGGACCACACCTGGCCCCACGTCCCCGGCGTGACCCTCCTCGGCGACGCCGCCCACCTGATGCCCCCACTGGGCGCCGGCGCGAACCTCGCCATGCTCGAGGGCGCCGAACTCGCCGAGTCCATCGCCACCGGCCCGGACGACCTCGACGCGACCGTCCGCGCCTTCGAGGACCGCATGTGGCCCCGGGCCCACCGATGGGCGGAGATCACCACCGCCGGCCTGGACCGCCTCCTCAGCCCCGACCCCACCCAGGCCCTCGCCCACTTCACCCAGGTCCAGCCCTGACAGCCCCGCCCACTCCGGCGAGCCCCGACCACGCGCCTGGTCACGCTGCCCGCCCCACTCACACCGGGGCCGGCCACGGCCCGACTCGTGGAAAGCGTCGTTCCGAGCGGGCGATATTCGGAAGCCAGCCGCGGCGGTGACTCGTATCGTGTGCGAGCGAAGATCGTCGGCAGGTGGGGAGAAGTGTGCGGTCCGAGGAGCACGCTGCGTGGGGGCGGGACTTCCCGGTCCGGTACCTCCTGGTGCGGGAGTACTACGACGACGATGACGAGCAGGCGGGGGAGCTCTGGGGGCGCTGCGCGGAGGTCGAGGGACTGTTCATGGACCCGCCGCCGCTGCCGCGTGAGGTTCTGACGCTGCGGGGTTGCCCGCGCGGGAGCGGGCTGGTCCAGGCGGTCACGCGGTCGTCGGATCCGGCCCTGCTGCTAGGTCGCATGGGCCTCGTCATCCAGCCCGCGGATCCCATGAGCGACGGCCCCCGGTTCTGGGCGCTGGAGGACGTGGCCGTGCTGGCCCACCGGCCCGCGCCCGGAGACCCCGATCGGGTCGACATCACCGTCGGAGCCGGTGTCGAGGACGACTGGGGCCCACAGCCCGAACCGGCTCCGCAGATCGACTTGTCGACCGTCCACGGGGAGAGCAGCTGCCTGTCGATCGACGGCCTGTCCGGTCCGCGTCCGCGGCGGCAGTCCCAGCCGCTGCATCTGATCGGCTGCGAACCCGCCGAACCCCTGCTGGCCGGACTCCCCTCGCCGCGGCCGCCGGACGACGAGGTCATCGCGTTGTGGGCGCTGGACCGCAACGGCCGCCGCATGACCCAGTACGACCTCCGCTTCCGCGCCGGTGACGCCCGCCCGTCCGTCCTCGGCGGGACTCTGGTCGACATCACCATCTCCGACCCCAGCGGTGGCGTTCCCTGGCTCGCCGACCGCCCCACCATGGCAGCCCGCCAGGTCTGGGACGTCTGGTACTCCGGGATTCCCACGCAGCGCAACCAGTGGGCCCGGTTCGACACCCCGGGCAGGTCCGAGTGGCTCGACCTCACCAGCATCGGACCGTACGGTATGGGCATCGGCCGCCCGGGCGGGACCTACCATCTCGACGGGCGACACGTCACGGACCGGCCCGGGCTGTTCCTGGCGCTCGGCGAGGCTCTCCTCGGCCCCGGCGCCAACTACGGAACCAACCTTGAGTCCGTCAAGGGCCACCTGTTCGGCGGGCCCTCCGTCGTACCCCCGTTCACCCCCGTCTGGGACCATGCCGAGGTCGCCCGCACGGCTCTTTCCGAGCACATCCTCGACCCTCGGACCGGCCGGTCGTACGTCGACGGGATCGTGGACCTCCTCGGGACGTTCGGCGTCACCGTCGAACTCCGATGAAAGCAGCCTCCCAGCACACCTCGACCCTCGCCGCAGGGCCGGGCGGCTCCCCGGCCACGCCGGTGCGCTGCGGGAGGCCCTTGCCAGGTCAGGCCAAAACGGCTTCCGACGGCACCACGGGCACGGGGCGAGCGCCACCGCCTCGCATACGACCTGGTGGCCCGCGCGGACGGGGATGGTTCGCCCAGAACCTCGTAACGTCCCGCTGTCGCGCACAGCCGCCGGCCGATATCGGCCGGCATTGCGGCGGCGCTCACGCGACCCATCCGACGGTGGACAAGGCATTGCCTCGGGTGATCTCGGCGAGCGCGTGGGCGGTGTAGGCCACGATGTCGTCCGGCAGCGCGTCGAGCGGCCACCAGCGCAGTTCCTCGCACTTGTGCGGCTCGGCGTTGTGCACGTGGCCGTCGTAGCGGTTGGGGCGGAAGAAGAGCTGGAGGCGGCTGCGGTCGTCGTCCGGGTCGAGATGGTGCAGCGTGTGGACGAGGACGAGGTCCTCCACCTCGATGCGGATGCCCAGTTCCTCGGCGGCCTCGCGGCTCATCGAGCCGGTCACGGTCTCGCCGGTCTTCATGTGCCCGGCCGGCAGGTGCCAAAGTCCGGCGGCGTAGCTGGTGTTGCGGCGCAGGCCGAGCAGGACGCCGCCGTGTTCGACGAGGACGAGGTGGACGCCGACGACCAGTGTCAGCGGGTCCTCGCCGGCAGCCGGGGGCAGGGCGCGGTCGTAGGGGTTCACGCGGTCCTCCCGGAGGGGACATCGGCAGCGAGGAGCGGCAGGTAGTGCTGCATGTAGGGCGGGACCTTGAGCAGCGGGACGTCGTCGAGGGGCACCATGCGCACCGCCAGACCCTCGTCGCCGAGCCGCAGGTCGCTTTCGGCTCCGTCCCAGACGGCGTGCAGGACGCGGGTGAGCGGGAGGCCGAGGTCTCGGTGCGGGCTGGGAAGGGGTCTCAGCCCGGAGACGATGATCCCGGCCTCCTCGGCGACCTCGCGCGTCGCCGTCTCCTGGTCCGTCTCCGTACCCTCGCGCCAGCCGCCGATCGGGGTCCAGTAGCCGGGCCACGGCATGCCAGGCCGGTCTTCACGCTGGTGCATCAGCAGCCGGCCGGCGGGGTCGGTGACGAAGACCAGGACGCCCTCGAAGTCGTCGTCGTACGGGGCGGGGCGCTCCAAGTAGAGCGGGACACCGGCACGGTGGGCGCGCAGGACCTGCCGGAGTCGCTGGTAGCGGTGCGGTTCCATGAGCGTGCGCCAGTCGTGGGCGGTCTCGAAGCGCCATTCGGTGTGTTCGGCCGGGTCGAGCCGGATCCGCGCCTGTTGCTCGGGGGTGAGGACACCGCCGTCGAAGACGTAGCCGCAGACCGGCACGGGGTACTCGGTGCCGGCCTGTTCGTGGATGACGGCGACCAGGCGCCGCTGGGCGACGACTTCAGGGTTCTCCTCGGCGAGGACGAGGCCCAGCTCCTCCTCGGCCTCGATCAGCGCGGTGGCGAACGGGCTGCGGCCGTGCTCGACGTTGCCGCCGGGAAAGTTCCACACGTCCGGGTTGATGGTCGAACGCATGCCGAGGACGCGGCCCTGCGGGTCGGTGATCAGGAAGCTGCCGTAGGCCGTGGGCCGGGCGATGGTGGTGATGTAACCGCCGACCGGCCGCCAGCCGGGGATGCCCAGGCGCCGGGCGAGCCACTCCACGACCTCCCGCTGCCCGTCGCCGGTCGTAGGAAGGGCGTCCGTGCTCGACCATTGGTAGTGGTCGTGCTCCTGGGAGAGGGCCACCGGGGTCCCGTCCGGGACGGCGGTGGTGAAGACGAACTGCCGCACACGCCTGCCGCGCTGGTCGGTGGAGTCGAGGTGCCGGGCGTACTCCAGCGGCCACCCGGTGAGCCCCGTCTCCTCGGTGAGTTCGCGGGCCGCGCCGGCCGGGATGCTCTCCCCGGCCTCCCGGGCGCCGCCCGGGTACTCCCAGAGGCCGGAAAGGACGTCGTGCGGGGCTCGGCGGATCATCAGGATCCGGCCCGATGCGTCGCGCACCACGACACCGACGCCGATCCGTTCGATGCCTTCGCGGACGGCCAGGTCTGTGAGTGTTCCGAAGTCGATCACTGGCAGGGCTCCTCGGTGTCACGGGTGGGCACGGCCGGTCGGCGGGGAGGCCGGATCCTGGCACTGAAGGTCTGGGTGTTCACGGCGCTACCTCCGGGCGCAAGGTATTCGGGCATCCGAAACCGCCCGTCAACCCTGTGCAGAGCAAGTGCACTGTCAGGCAGTCGAGTTGGACGGCTTCACCTATGGGGAGGTGGCCGATGATGGTGCTGTTCGAGCGCGCCGTTCAAGTGGATTTCTTTCGGGCGATCCTGGGTTGAACAGGGACATTTCGAGCACGTACGCGGCACGGTCCAGGGCCCCTCCCGTCGATCGCGAAGGGTGTCGGACAGAACGACACAGTCCAGTGCGCAGGCGGCGAGCGCCCGTTCGAGCGTCACCCGCCGATTCGGCGCGAGGCGGCTGCGGACACCCTCGTGGGTGAGGAGGTCACGCAGGGCGCATCTGTCTCCGGATTCACCCGTTCGACTGGTCGCTTGTGCGAGGAAGTTTCGGGCGGCGGGCGTGTCAGCACACCGGCGACGTCGAACACCTTCGGGAACGGCACCTCGCGGTGCTCTGCCGAGGACGCGGACCCGCGCCCAGCCGGGCTCGGCTCCCGGCAGGTCTCCCCCACGGCCCCTTCGGCGGGCTCTCCACCTCTGCCCCCCTGCCTGAGACGGGTTCCGGCCCCGCTCCGGGCGGAGCGGGGCCGGAACCCGTGAGGGGCAAGGGCGTTCGGGGCGGGCGCGCGGTCAGCTGTGCTCCAGGGCGGGCTTGAGGACCTGCTCGCACCACTGGTGGAAGGTGGTGGGGGTGGCCGTGGCCGCCGCCGGGGTGCGCGGGGTGCCGGTGTCGAGGCCTTGTTCGGCCTTGGCGCGGACCATGGCGGCCATGCCGCGGGCGAAGACCGGTGAGGCGCCGAAGCCCAGGAAGCGGGTCTCGACGGATTCCAGGGGCTCCTGACGGTAGGTCACCTGACGGCCCAGGACGGCGGAGACGGTCGCAGCCTGCTCGTCGGGGGAGAGGTCCTCCGGGCCGAGCAGGCGCTCCTCGGCGGAGCCGGTCCAGGCGCGGTCGAGCAGGAGCCGGGCCGCCGCCGCGGCGATGTCACGGGTGGCGACGGTGGGTTGGCGCGACTGCGCCGGCATGGGGCCGGAGAAGACACCGGTGTCGCGGAGCTGGGCGGTCTGGCGCAGCAGGTTGTCCATGAAGGAGGCGTTGGCCAGGGCACGGAAGTTCGGGACGGCGGCGGAGAGTGCGTCGTCCATGGCGAGGGAGGCGGTGACCAGGCCCGCGTCGGCCTGGTGCGAGGTGCCGCGGCCCAGCGCGGAGACGGTCACCACGTGGCCGGTGCCGTGCGCGGCCAGCAGCTCGGCGGCGGTGGCGGCGGCCCCGGCGTAGACCTCGTCCAGGGTGGCGGCGGCCGGGTTGGGCGCGGCGTTCCAGAAGAGGGCGTCCACTCCGTCGAGGGCGCGGTCCAGTACCGCAGGGTCGTAGTGCGAGCCGGTGACCACGTCGATGCGGTCGCGCAGGCCGGCGGGGATGCGGGCGGGGTCGCGGGCGATCACGCGGAGTGCCGTGTCGGCGCTGTCGAGGAGCATCCGGACGAGCTGGCTGCCGATGTCGCCGGTGGGCGTGGTGATGAGGATCATGCTTCGATGCTGCGCGCCGGGTGTCTGCGGGGTCCAATACCCTTCGCAGCTCATTGATACCCTTGAGGTATGGATCTGGACCTGCGCAAGCTGCGCTACTTCGCCGCGGTCGCCGAGCACCGGCACTTCGGCCGCGCCGCGCAGGCGCTGTACATCGCGCAGCCGGTGCTGAGCCGGCAGATCCGGGCGCTGGAGCAGGAACTCGGCTGCGCGCTGCTGCGGCGCACCACCCGCAGCGTCGAGCTCACCCCGGCGGGCGAGCAGCTGCAGGCCGAGTGCAAGGACGTGTTCGGGGCGGTGGACGCCGCGGTGCGCAGGGTGAACGAGGCCGCGCACGGCGGGGAGCGGCTGGTGGTCGCCTTCGCGCCGGGGCTGCTGGTCGCCGAGGCGGTGCGGGCCTTCACCGCCGAGCACCCGGGGGTGGAGGTCGAGCCGCTCGGCGTGCCGTGGTGGGAGCAGGAACGGCCGTTGCGCGACGGCCGCGCCCACGTCGGCTACCTGCGGGAGCCCTTCGACACCACCGGGCTGCGGCTGTTGCCGGTCGGCGAGGAGACCAGGGTCGCCTGCCTCCCGGCCGCCCACCCGCTGGCCCGCCGCGCCGCGATCACCACCGCCGACCTCGCCGGGGAGACCCTGCTCAACGCCGAGCCCCGGCGGCGCACCTCCTCGCTGGACGAGAAGTTCGAGGTCATCGCGCTGGGCGGCGGCGTCGCGCTGGTGCCGGCCAGTGTGGCGGCGATGTACTCCCGGGCGGACCTGGTCTACCTGCCGGTCACCGACGCCCCACCGGTGCGCACCTGCCTGGCCGTCCCGGCCGGCCGCACCGCGCCGCGGGTGCGCGCCTTCCTCGCCACCGCCGCAAGGGTGCTGACGGCTCACACCGGTTGACGTGTCGTCAGCGGACGGGGCCGGGGCCGGGGCCGGGGGCCGTAGAGGAGGGGCGGCCCGGGGCCACCGCTCCACCCGGGGCCACCGCTCCGCCCGGCCCCTCTGCCCGTAGCGAATCTGCGGCGGGCAGAGGAACGGTATCCGGGCCGCTCCCGGGGTCAAGAGTGGAGTGGACAGCTTCCCCGCCCCGACGAGGAGAGACCAGATGAGTCCGCTCACCGCCCGTGCGCCCCGCGCGCAGGAGGGCGACACCCCGCCCAGCCCCTTCGACGACCACCTCGCGGCGCAGCTGCTCGCCCAGCGGATCGTCCTGCTCGGCACCCAGGTCGACGACGTGTCGGCCAACCGGGTGTGCGCGCAGCTGCTGCTGCTCTCCGCGGAGGACCCGCGGACCGACATCAGCCTGTACATCAACAGCCCGGGGGGTTCCGTCACCGCGGGGCTCGCCATCTACGACACCATGCGGCTCATCCCGAACGACGTCTCGACGCTGGCGATGGGTTTCGCCGCCAGCATGGGCCAGTTCCTGCTGACGGTGGGGGCGGCCGGCAAGCGGTTCGCGCTGCCGAACGCGCGGATCATGATGCACCAGCCGTCGGCCGGCATCGGCGGCACCGCGGCGGACATCGAGATCCAGGCGGAGAACCTCCAGTTCACCAAGAAGGCGATCGAGCGGATCACCGCCGAGCACACCGGGCAGAGCGAGGAGACGATCGCCCGGGACGGCGACCGGGACCGCTGGTTCACGGCCGAACAGGCCCGGGAGTACGGGATGGTGGACCGGGTGGTGGAGTCGGTCGCCGACATCCGCCCGGCCTCGTCCCGCCGACGGATGGGGCTGTGACATGGGCTCGTACACGGTTCCCTACGTCATCGAGCGCACCGCGCAGGGCGAGCGGACGTACGACGTCTTCAGCCGGCTGCTGAACGAGCGGATCATCTTCCTCGGCACCGAGATCGACGACGGCGTCGCCAACGTCGTCATCGCGCAGCTCCTGCACCTGGAGTCGGCGAACCCGGAGCGGGAGATCTCGATCTACCTCAACTCGCCCGGTGGATCGTTCACTTCGCTGATGGCGATCTACGACACGATGACCTTCGTGCAATCGCCGATCTCCACGTTCTGCGTCGGGCAGGCGGCGTCCACGGCGGCCGTGCTGCTGGCCGGCGGGGACCCGGGGCGGCGGTTCGTGCTCCAGCACGCGCGGGTGCTGCTCGGCCAGCCCGCCAGCGGCGGCCGGCAGGGGACGGTCTCCGACCTCAGCCTCGCGGCGAAGGAGGTGGTCCGGATCCGCGCGCAGGTGGAGGAGGTGCTGTCCCGTCACACCCGGCACGACCCGGCGACGCTGCGCGCGGACATGGACCGGGAGAAGGTGCTCACCGCCGAGGAGGCCGTCGCCTACGGGCTCGCCGACGAGGTGCTGAGCCGGCGGCTGCCGTTCGCGTAGGTCCGGACCGGCACGGATCCGCACACGGCCGCCGGGCGGTGCGGCGGGGGCGCGGAGGCGTCCCCGCCGTACCGTCCGGCGGCCCGGTCAGGCGGTGCCGATAAGGCCGTGCCGGTCAGGCAGTACCGACGCCGCTCACGCGACGAGGCAGAGCCCGTTGTACGGCGTCGTGGACGACGGACGGCGGTGGACCGCCCGACCCGGCTGCCCCACCCTGCCGACCCGGGGCGCGGCCGCGGCGGGCCGGGCGTACCGGGCCAGGTCCTCCTGGGCGAGCGAGAGCAGGTCACCGAGGCCGAGGCCGAGGGCCCGCGCCGCGGCCGCGAGCACCTCGGAGGAGGCCTCCTTGCGCCCGCGCTCCAGCTCCGAAAGGTACGGCATGGAGATCCGGGCCGCCTCCGCGACGTCCTTCAACGTGCGCTCCTGCGCGAGCCGTTCGCGCCGCAGCACGTCGCCGACCAGGTCCCGCCAGAGCGGCTCCCTCGGCGCGGGCGCATCCTGGGCCCCCGCCGGGCGCTGCGGGGCACGACCCTCCCCACCGGAACCGGGCTGCGCGGCCTGCGGACGCAGGGGGATGACGCGGGCTTCGTTCGACGCATGAGTGCTCACCCCTCCAGCCTATGTGGTGCCGGTCGCACCGCCCCTGTGGATTCGTCACGCTCTCAGCGGATTCTCCCCGGGCGGTCCTGCGCCGGTTCACAACGCTATGACCAGCTTTCCGTGGACGTGCCTCTCGGCCTGCATCACCACGGCCTCGCGGATCCGCTCGACCGGGAAGGTCGCCGCGATCGGAACCGTGAGCTCGCCCGACCGGACGCGCAGGAGCCGGTGGCCTACCTCGTGCCGATGGGCTACCGCGGCGCGGCGCTGGAGGGGGTGCCGGGCGAGGCCCTGATCGGCACCTCCGAGCACGGTGTGCTCGGCACCCGGTGGATCTACGACGGCGTCCACGACCCGGTGGTGACGGTGCAGTTGCGCGCCCTGCTGCGCGGCGAGGCGGTCCCGCAGCACCAGCGCGAGAGCGACACCCCCGACCCGACCGTCACCGTGCACGGAACGGGCCTCGCGGACGGCCGCGACGTCCGCCTCAACCGCGTCCTGCGGCCGACGGAGGCCGCTGACGGAACGCCCGTGAGCCTCGTCGCCGGGTGGACCTGGCCGGACGGAACGCCTGCCCGCGGCGTCCTCGCGACGCTCCGGTAGCCCGATCACCGGACAGGCCGGCGGTCCGGCGATCCTGCATCCCTGCGAGGCTGTTCCGCGGGGCTGTTCCGCGGGGCTGTTTCGCGAGGCGGGCCTGAGCTCCCCTCGCGACACGGCCCCGCGGGCCCGTCGCCCGACGTCAGCGCGGGCTGAGCAGGCAGAACTCGTTGCCCTCCGGGTCGGCCAGGACCGTCCAGGAGATCGCGGACTGATCGATGCCCGGGTCGGTGGCGCCCAGGGCGCGCAGCCGGGCCTCCTCCGCCGCCGGGTCGTCGCCGGGGTAGGGGCGGACGTCGAGGTGGACGCGGTTCCACACGGTCTTGGCGTCGGGGGTGCGGACGAACTCCAGGTAGGGGCCGACGCCCGCCGCGGAGCGCAGCGACGCGAACTCGTCGGTGACCTCGTGCAGCGTCCAGTCCATCGCCGCGTCCCAGAACCGGGCCATCTCCCGCGGGTCGGTGCAGTCGACCACCACCGCGGCGACCAGCCCGACGCCCTGGTACTCCGGCCGGGGTTCCAGGACGCAGAACTCGTTGCCCTCCGGGTCGGCCATGACCGTCCAGGGGACGTCGCCCTGGCCCACGTCGGCGAGCGTCGCGCCGAGGTCCTTCAGCCGCGCGACCAACTCCGCCTGGTGCGCGGGCGAGGTGGTGGCCAGGTCGAGGTGCACCCGGTTCTTCACCGTCTTGGGCTCCGGGCGGGCGACCAGGTCGATGCAGATCGCCGCCGGGTCGGGGTAGGCGAAGCCCACGGGTTCGAGGTTGGTCACGCCGGGCCCCTCGCTGTCGACGCCCCAGCCGAGCGCCTCCGCCCAGAAGCGCCCGAGCGCGGCGTCGTCCAGGGCCTTCATGTTGATCTGCACGAGTCGTGTTGCCATGGCACAGATCCTAGAAGCCGTCACCGGGCCACAGGGACCACGTGGACGGTGCCGTCGACGCGGCGCTCGCCGATGACGTCTTCCCCGTGCCGGCGCCCTGGCCCACCGTCATGTGCGGTCGTCCACGGCGGCTCGCCGGGCGGACCACTCGCGTTCGGCGATGACCAGGCCGCGCTCCAGCGTCTCGACGAGCGCCGTCCGGCTCAACGACACCACCGTCGGCTCGTGCCGGGCCTCGGTGCCCCGGGCGGGACCGCCTCCACCGCGTGCCCGACAGGCGAGGTGCACCCGGTCCCCGTCGGGGAACGCGAGCGCCGTCACCCCGTCGGTGCACTCCCCCCATTCCAGGAAGACGCACCGCGCGAGTGCCTCCTCGGGACCGGATCCGGTCCCGGGACGGGCGTCGTCGTGCATCCAGCGCTCGGCCGCGAGGAAGGACTCGGACGACGAGGTGAACCCCGCCGGCGGCGCGGTCGGCGTGCGGAAGCGGCCGAGCTCGTCCCCGAGCTTCTTGACCAGCAGCGGCGGGTAGAACGCGTTGTCCCAGGTGTTCACATGGAGCCCGCCGACGAAGACGTCCACGCACAACAGCCCCGGGTCCCGTTCGACGTGGAACTCCAGTCCGAACCCGCTCCGCGACCCGACCATCATGGCGGCCTCCCCGCTCCTGCCCCTGCCCCTGCCCCGACGCTCGTCACGAACCGGCCCCACTGATCCACTGTCGACACCGGCCTACCGTCGTGAGCCGACCGCGCCCGGGGCCGGCCAGGCGCCGCGGGCCGCCAGGTCGAGGACGAGTGCGGCGATGTTCCAGGCGTCGTCCTCGCCGCTGTGGTGGCGGCCTTCGAGGGGAAGCCCGGCGATCTGCAGGGCCTGGGCCATGCCGGGCTTCCTGCGCAGGCCGTGGGCCGCGGTGAAGACGGCCTTGGCGTTGGTGTGGGTGCGCTCCGTCGGATAGCCGAACGGGTAGGCCACCCCGTCGGCCTGACTCTGCCGGGCGAACTGCCGGCGGTCGTACTCTCCCCAGCTCGCCCAGGGGCGCTCGCCGGCGCCGTGCTCCTCGGCGAGGATCCGGCACGCCTGCGCGAAGCCGACACCCCGTTCGACATCGGCCTGTGTCAGTCCGGTGAGTTCGGTGCAGAAGTCGCTGACCGCCGACCGGACGGGGCGGACCAGGATCCGGTGCCGGGACACCCGGCGCCGCGCCGGGACGTCCACGACGGTCAGGCCGATCTCGATGATCTCGTGCACGGAACCGGGCGGCGGTTGCCCGTCCCAGCAGGTGGCTTCGACGTCGATGACGTTCAGCAGGGCGGATTCGCGGGGCATGGGCCCGAGGGTAGGCACTCGCCCCCGGTTCCGGCACCTCGTTTTCCGCGCGTCCACGCCGCCGCCCTGCGCGTCCACACTGCCGCCCCGTCGCGTCCGCGCGCACGTCCGGATCCAAGCGGGTCCGGGCCCGTCGACCCCGACGGGGCGGTTCCGCGCCCGCCTGCGCCCCGTCGGGGTTCCCGGCCCTATTCCACGGCGGCGGTCCGGCGTTGCGCGGCGGCCAGCAGCAGGGCGGCCGCACAGGACAGCAGCGAGGCCACGATCACCACCGTCCAGCCGCGCCGGAAGCCGTCCAGCGCGGCCTGCGGCCCGTGCGGAGTACCGATCAGACTGACCGTCAGCGCGACACCCACCACCGTCCCGACCTGCCGGGCCATGGTGGTGATCGCCGAGCCGGTGGCGAAGCGCGTGGGCGGCAGCGCCGCCGCGGCCGACCCGATGAGAGCAGGCAGGGTGAGGCCCACGCCCAGACCGGTGAGCAGCAACCCGGGCAGCAGTTCGGCGGCGTAGCCGGGCGGGATGTCGATGGCGGCGGCCCACCAGCCGACGCCTGCGGCGAATAGGAGGGTGCCGAGCGCGGCCAGCCGTCCGGGGCCGAGCCTGCGCACCAGTGCGGCGCTCCCGAGGGCGACGGGTGGCACCAGCAGCGGTCCGGGGGCGATGGCGAGTCCGGTGCGCAGCGCCGAGTACCCCCAGGCCTGCTGGCACCACAGGACGGAGGTCAGCAGCATGCCGGCGAAGGCAAGGGTGAACAGCAGGGCCGCGGCGTTGGCGGCGGCGAAGCTGGGCACCCGCAGGAGCGGCAGTTCGACGACGGGAGCGCGGTGGCGCGCCGAGCGGCGAAGGAACCAGCCGGTCAGCAGGGCGCTGGCGAGCAGACTGCCGAGGACCCGGGGCGAGACCCAGCCCCAGTCGCCGCCCTTGACGAGGGACACGGTGAGGGCGGCGATGGCGGCGGTGAGCTGGACTGCGCCGAACAGGTCCGGCAGCGGTCCGTCCTCCGTGCCGCCCTCCCCGCCTTCCCGTCCGTGCCGTCCGGGCAGGACGCGGGCCCCCACGGCGACGGCGGCGATGCCGACCGGGACGTTCGCGACGAACACCCAGCGCCAGTCAGCCTCGACCAGGAGTCCGCCGAGGACCGGTCCCAGCCCGGCGGCGATCCCGCCGATCGAGGCCCAGGCCCGGATGGCGCCGGGACGCTCGGCCGGGGGCGTGGCGTCCAGCAGCAACGCCAGTGAGGTCGGCATCAGTGCGGCCGCGCCGGCCGCCTGGACCACTCGGGCGGCGTCGAGCCAGACGACGGCCGGGGCCAGTGCGCAGAGCGCCGAGGCCGCGGTGAACACGACCAGCCCGGCGAGGAAGACCCTCCGGTGGCCGATGCGGTCCGCCAGTCGTCCGACGGGGACGAGCAGCGCGGCGAACGCGATGGCGTAGCCGTTCAGCACCCAGGACAGGGTGGCGAGGCTGCTGCCGTGGAAGTGCTGCTGCATCGCCGGGACGGCGACGTTGACGATGAACAGGTCGAGGTTCGAGGCGAAGACCGCGGCGGCGACCACGAGGAAGGTGGCCCGGCGGTGGGGCCGGTCCGATTCGGTCGGCGCGGGTAGTGGGTTTGATATTCCAACCGTCTCCATGACCGGGAACGCTAGCGGCAGTGAGTTTGAATACGCAACCCGCTATGGCAGGCTGGTGGAGTGACCCCGCACGACGATGCCCGGCCCACGGCCGGACACTCCACGACCGGCCGATCCGCAGCCACCGCGCTGCCGGGCCGCCCCTGCTCCATCGCGGCCGCGCTGCAGGTCCTCGGCGAGAAGTGGGCGCTGCTCGCCGTGCGCGAGCTCTTCTACGGCAATCACCGCTTCGACCGGATCGCCCGCAACACCGGTGCCCCGCGCGACCGGCTCACCGCCCGGTTGCGCGCCCTGGAGGAAGCGGGAGTGGTCGAACGCCGCGCGTACAGCGAACGCCCGCCGCGCTACGAGTACCACCTCACCGAGGCAGGTCGGGACCTCGCCCCGCTCACTCAGGCGCTGCTCGCCTGGGGCGACCGCTGGCTGTCGCCCGAGCCGCCCGTGGTGCTGCGCCACCACCCGGAGCGCCCTGACGGAGAGGATCACGCGGACGGGCCCGGCCTCCACGCCGGTCACCCGTTGGACGCGTCCTGGACCTGCCGCACCTGCGGGGTCGAGGTACGCAGCCCGGACGTCACCCTGGAGATCCACTCGCCGGGCTGGGACCGCCAGGGCCCTACCGCCCCCGGCCCTGAGGCAGCCGGTCCTTCCGACGACCGTGCCACTCGCGAACGGAGCTAGCGGGCGCGGCGACCAGCCCGCGGACGGACGGCACACCCCGCCAGGGGCCGCGCACGGTGACCCTCCGCGGGCTCCGGCTCGGACGGGGCGCGAAGCGAGCGCGTCGTCCGCGACTCGCCATCGGGCCCGGCGGACTCCACGACCACGAGTCTGTCGAGGATGGCGAGAGCGCCGGCCCGGGGTGCGTCCGGGGCCGGCGCTCGGCGGCTACCGGCTACCGGCCGGCGCGGTGTCGGCGAGTGCCCGCAGCACGTCGGCGGCGCGGGGCAGGCCGTTGACGTCCAGCACCTCGTACAGGTTGACGTTGAACTCCCAGGCGTTGGTGCTGTCGGCTATCGCGCGGATCACGGTGCGCTGGCCGTCGGTGAGCGGCTCGCCCTCGCCGTAGGCCGCGGTCGGGAAGACGATGTCGAGCAGCGCGTTGGCCACCGACGCGGCGTCGACCGGGTCGACCTCGTCCAGGGCGGCGCACAGCCCGGCGAGCAGGCCTTCGGTCTGCTCCGGCGGCAGGAGCGCCAGGGTGGTGACGGTGTCGGTGGTCGGGTCGCCTGTGCCGAGGTAGAGGCCCTCGAAGCCGTCGGTGTCCAGGCCGCCCCGGAGCGCCTCGACGAGAATCCGGGCGCCCGGGCCTGCGGCGGAAGGCCGTCGGCGTACCCAGGTCAGCGCCGCGCAGAAACGCAGCAGCGGGTCGTCGTCGGCGAGGTGCCGTTCCAGGGCCCGCAGTGCGTTGTCGTCGGGCTCGTGCAGGCCCAGTCCGAGCAGGATCTCCGCGCGGATCCCGGGCTCGGATTCGTGGGCGAGGCGGTCGTGCAGTGCCCGGGCCGCCGCCTCGCCCGGCGCCGCGGCGAGCAGGGCGACGGCCGGGCGCCGGATCCCGGTGCTCCGGTGGGCGGCCAGCCTGCCCCAGGTCGGCACGGCCTCGGTGAGGGCGGTGTGGACGTGGTGGTGGGCGGGCTCGGCGCCGCTGCGGGCGTAGTGCTCGCCGGGGTCGGCCGCTCCGGCGGGGAGGTCGGCCCGGATCCGCTTGAGCTCACGGACGGCGTCGGGGTCCCCGTCTCGGGTCGCGATGCCGGCCAGCAACTCCAGCAGGCCGATCCCGGGCCCAGGATCGGGATCGGGACCGGGACCGGTACCTGTACCGGCCTCGACGGGGCGCCCTGCCAGCGCGGTCATGTACCGGAACGCCGGCCCGGCGGCCTCCGCGATGGTGTGCTGGTGGAGCAGCATGTGCGACAACTGCGCCAGGGCCAGGGAGATCGCGTCCGGGTTGGCGACGGACAGCCCCTTGAGCAGGAACGGCACCTCCTCCGAGTCGCCGAAGAAGGTGCCGAGGCGACCCCACGGCACCGCCTCGGCGCCGTCCAGCTCGCTCGGTACGGGCGCCGCGCGCCAGGCCTGCAGGGCATGGGCGGACCTGCCGATCCGCTCGTCGCGGGCGAGGCCGAGCCCGTCGAAGGACACCTCCCCCAGCGCGGCGCCGTCGGCCCCGAACAGGTTCCAGACCCCGACCGGGCCGCCCCGCATGCCGGGGTCGGCGTGCCCCTCGGCGACGACCGCCCCGCCGGGGCCCAGCGCACGGCAGTGTTCGACCGGCTCCCCCTCGACGGTGGCCCCGGTGGGCGCGACCTCCACCGTCCGGGTGCCGTCCGCGTCGTACCACCGCTCGGCGACGAGCTCGCCGTCCCGCTCGGTGCGCTCGACCCGGAGGGCGCCGTCGCGGTGGAACCGGCGGCGGATCACGGTGCCGTCGGCCGGCCACTCCCACTCCTGCTCCGGCACCCCGCCGCTGTACTTGCGCTCCGACAGCCGCGCGCCGTCCGGCCGGTACCGCTCGACCCGGTAGAGCCTGCCGGAGCTCAGGTACGCCCGGCGCTCCGCCGGCCTGCCGTCGACGAAGTCCGCCTCCGCGTAACCGTGGTAGCAGCTGTCGGGGGCGTGGTAGCTCGGCCCCGTCGCGTCGGAGGTCTGGTGCCAGGCCTGCGTCCACCAGCGCCACGTGCCGACCGCCGCCCCGGTCGTCGGCTCCACTCCCCCGGCGACGAACGCGAGCATGCCCGCCACCCACACGGCGTCCTCGGGCACGCCCGGCGAGGGCGCCGCGGGCGGGTTGCGCACCTCGGCCAGCTCGACGGCGTCGGCCGGGTCCACCGCACCGACGTGTCCCGTCCCGTCGGCCCGTTCCGCCGCGCCGGCGCGTCCCGTCCCGCCTCCGTGTCCCGTCCCGCCTCCGCGTCCCGTCCCGCCTCCGTGTCCCGTCCCGTCGGCCCGCCCTGACCGCAGCAGCCGCAACGCCAGCTCCGGCAACCCCTCGTACGCGGCGTGCCACGCCGCGCCCGGCGAGGCGCCCAGACCGGCCGCCAGGCACAGCTCGACCGACGCGGCGTCACCGTCGCGGGCGGCCTCGATCAGTGGGTTCGCCCTCGCCTCACCCCGGGGGAACCGGGCGACCTCCTGCCCGGCCCGGTGGTAGACCACCCGCTCCGGAGCCCCGTCGGCGGTCCAGTACCGGGCCAGGCCCGCGAGCAGGCCGTCCTCCCGCCGGCCGGGCAGCCACCAGCCGCCGGTCGGCAGGGCCTCGGCGGCCGCCGGCACACCGGCGGGACGCCCCGGCCCGGCCCCGGGACGATCCGCCCCCTCCCCGAACCCCGTACCTCCCGGGGCCGGTTGCCCACCGGCGCCGGCCCCGACATCATCGACGTGCAGCTCACCAGACATGGTCGGAATGCAACCACTCCCCACCGACACACCGCACCCCTGGACGCCCGGGAACCCCGAAACCCCCACCCACCTGCGGGGACCGGTCGAGCGCATGGCACCATCGGCGCATGCTCACCCCCACCGAGGCCGCCCTCCACCGGCCTGCCCGGCCCCGCCCCTCCGGGAGCCGCTGATGCTCCGTTGGTTCCGTCGCCGACGTGGCGACGCCGAAGGCGGCGACGGGATCGTCTCGCGCCGGGTCCTGCTCGCATCGGGCCACCAGCCCCTCCCCGTCGAGCTGGCCGGGCTGCAGGGGGAGGCGGAGGCCGGTGACGTCATCGCGATGGCGAACCTCGGCGCCGCCCTGGTCACCGTCGACCGCACCCGCGCGCTCCACTGGCTCACCAGGGCCTGGGACGCCGGGAACGCCGGCGCCGGCTTCAACCTGGGCACCCTGCACGAGGTGTCCGGCGACACCGACCGCGCCCAGGTGATCTGGGAACGCAGCGCCGCCCTCGGCGACCCCGACGCGATGCTCGGCCTGGTCCGCCAGGCCCTCGACCGCGGCGACCGGGCCACCGTCGAACACTGGACCCCGCTGATCCTCGCCCAGGACGAGGCCTACCCCGTCACCGCCCTCGGCGTGGCCCTCCGCGACAGCGGCGACGCGGACGGCGCCGTCCGGGCCTTCCTCCGCGCCGAGGCCCTCGGCGACGCCTACGCCATGGAGTACCGCGCCCGCCTCCTCGACGCCCGCGGCGCCCACGAGGAGGCCACCGCCCTCCGCGCCCGCGCGGCCACGGCCGAACGCATGATGTGACCCGGCCGGCCGGGGCCCACCCCGGCCGGCTCCCTGCTCCCGAACGCCGCCTGTCAGACCCACGTGCGATCGTGCACGAAGCGGCCGGCGCCCGTGCCGGTGCGGTGAGGACGGAGCAGCACGATGACGGGTTGGGCTGATGTGACGTGGGCCGACTGGAGTGACCACGACGCCATCCGTGCGCGGCTCGACGCGGGCGCCGACCCCGACCGGTGGGGCGGGGGGCTTCCGCTGCACCGCGCGGCGGGCTGCGGCTCGCCCGAGGTCGTGGCCGAACTGGCCGGCCGCGTCTCGGACGTGGACGCGGTGGAGTACGGGACGACCGCGCTGTGGGAAGCCGTGATGGGGAACCGACCGGAGAACGCCCGGGCCCTGCTGGCCGCCGGGGCCGATCCCTGGCGGCCCCAGCTCGGCGGCTGGTCACCCGGGCGGCTCTCCCTGGCCGGTCCGACCCCCGGCCTGTTCTCCGTCCCCGACAATGAACCAGGTCTGACGGCAGCCGAGCGGGCCACCGCCCGGCGAGGCCGGCAACTCGTCGAGGGCCTGGGCCGGTTCCACGTCGACGGGACCGGTCTCGCCTGCATCGCCGGCATCGACGGCGCCGAAGCGATCCGCCGGCTGAACGGGACGCCTCTGGACGGAGAGTTCATGGCGGACTTCCTCGACGAGCCTCACAGCTACGACATGGCGGAGCGACTGCTCATCGCAGGGGTCACGACCGTACCCGGCGGATGCATCGTCACCCAGCCCTGGGGCTACGTGCCGTCCGCCCACGGCACGATGGTTCGCCTGACGGCAGGCACCGTCGGCTACGGCCTCTTCGCCAACCCGAAGAGCGGCAACCAGGGGCGCATCCTGCGCGACGGCACCGAGGAGCGCTCGGGCCTCCACCCCGGTGGCGGCCCGAGCCCCGAGGACGGCCCTGAGGAAGTCCTGGCCGCCTACCTCTTCTCCGGTCATCCCGTCGCCCACGCCTGCGCCTTCGCCGGTCTCCGGCCCACCGACGCCCGCGCCGTCACCGGCCCCGCCGACCACTGGATCCGGTTACCCAGTGGGCTTCGAGGGTGGTCCTGCCGTCCGGCGTGGTGACGGGGTGCCAGGTGGCCCGGGGCCGTGCGGCGCGGGTGGGCGTGCCCGGGGCTCCCAGGGCGTGCAGGACGGGGCTGTCGAGGGGGCTGGTGGCGAGGCGGTGGAGCAGCTGCGCGAGGGCGGCGCGCAGGCTGCGGCTGCGGGGGCCGGCGGCGTGGACGGCGGGACGAAACACAGCGGAAACGGACATGCGGCTCACCTCCGGGACGGCCTGCGGACCTGCAGGTCGGTCCAGCCTCCACCACCGCTCGCCCGTCGCCGCCCGGTTTGACGCACTGCTCACGCGGCCCTGACGGGGTTCTGATGCCCCACCACCGCCGAGCGGTTCGGCCGCTCGGCCACCCGGGAGTCCGGGGCGGGCGCCCCGGCCCCTCACGACGGCACGCGCGCACCCGTGAGCTGCGGTTTACGCCGGAGCGCGGGCGACGTGATCTCTCCTTAATACCGCCTCCCTAGGGTGCTGCCCGTGGGAGCCCCCGGGGGGGCGTCCCGCACCGCCGGGCGAAGCGGTTCCGCAGGGGGCCGGGTCGACGGCGGGGACCGCAGGACCGCTACCGGAGAGGGGACCGTGGTGCCGGCACCGAACGCGAGGCCCGTCGCACCCGTCACGCCCGTCGCGCCCGTCAGGACCGTCTGTTCGTACTGCGGGGTCGGCTGCGGCATGCTGCTGGACGTCGCGGTGGAGGCGGGGACGGGCCGCCGCACGGTGGCGAAGGCGTCCGGCGACCGCGAGCACCCGGCCAACGCCGGGCGGCTCTGCACCAAGGGTGCGACCACCGCGGACATGCTCGCCGCCCCCGGGCGCCTCACCACGGCACTGATGCGGGCCGAGCGCGGCGCCGAACCGGTGCCCGCGGACGTGGACGAGGCGATCGCGGCCACCGCGCGGCGCCTGCGCGCGGTCCTAGACGAGCACGGGCCGGACGCGCTGTCCTTCTACGTCTCGGGCCAGCTGACGCTGGAGGCCCAGTACCTGGTGAACAAGCTCGCGAAGGGATTCGTCGGCACCAACCAGATCGAGTCCAACTCCCGTCTGTGCATGGCGAGTGCGGGCAGCGGCTACAAGCTGTCGCTGGGCGCGGACGGGCCGCCCGGCTCGTACCGGGACTTCGACCACGCGGACGTCTTCCTCGTCATCGGCTCCAACATGGCCGACTGCCACCCGATCCTGTTCCTGCGGATGATGGACCGGGTGAAGGCGGGCGCCAAGCTCATCGTGGTGGACCCGCGCCGCACCGCGACCGCCGACAAGGCCGACCTCTTCCTGCAGGTGCGGCCCGGCACGGACCTCGCGCTGCTGAACGGGCTGCTGCACCTGCTGGTGGAGAACGGGCACACCGACCCGGCCTTCATCGAGGAGTTCACCGACGGCTGGGACGCCGTGGCCGACTTCCTGCAGGACTACCCGCCTGCGACGGTCTCCGGGATCACCGGCATCCCGGAGGAGGACCTGAGGCGGGCGGCCCGGCTGATCGGCGAGGCCGGTGAGTGGATGAGCTGCTGGACGATGGGGCTCAACCAGTCGACGCACGGCACCTGGAACACCAACGCCCTGGTCAACCTGCACCTGGCGACCGGCGCGATCTGCCGCCCCGGCAGCGGCCCGTTCTCGCTCACCGGGCAGCCCAACGCGATGGGCGGCCGGGAGATGGGCTACATGGGGCCCGGGCTGCCCGGCCAGCGCTCGGTGCTGGTGCCGGAGGAGCGGGCCTTCGTCGAGGAGCTCTGGGGCCTGCCCGCCGGGACGCTGCGCACCGAGGTGGGCCGGGGCACGATCGAGCTGTTCGAGCGGATGGCGGAGGGCACGGTCAAGGCCTGCTGGATCATCTGCACCAATCCGGTCGCCTCCGTCGCCAACCGGAAGACCGTCATCGCCGGTCTGGAGGCCGCCGAACTCGTCGTCACCCAGGACGTGTTCGGCGACACCGAGACCAACGCCTACGCGGACGTGGTGCTGCCCGCCGCGATGTGGGCCGAGTCCGAGGGGGTGCTGGTCAACTCGGAGCGCACCCTGACCCTGGCGCAGCCGGCGGCCGACCCGGTCGGCCAGGCCCTGCCCGACTGGCAGCTGATCGCCCGGGTGGCCTGCGCCATGGGGTTCGAGGAGGGCTTCGGCTACGCGAGCGCCGAGGAGGTCTTCGAGGAGATCAAGCGGGCCTGGAACCCGAAGACCGGCTGGGACCTGCGGGGCGTGACGTACCGTCGGCTGCGCGAGACACCCGTGCAGTGGCCTGCGGCGCACGCCGACGGGCCGGACCGCAACCCGGTGCGCTACCTCAACGACGGGGTCAGCCAGGACCTGCTGGAGCGGCCGGACGGCAGCCGGCCCCGGCTGGCCTTCCCGACCGCCACCGGACGGGCCTCGTTCTTCGCCAGGCCGCACCTGCCGGCCGCCGAACTACCGGACGACGACTACCCGTTCACGCTCAACACCGGCCGTCTGCAGCACCAGTGGCACACCCTCACCAAGACCGGCCGGGTCCCCAAGCTCAACCGGCTCGCCCCGGGGCCCTTCGTGGAGGTCCACCCGCAGGACGCCGAGACCCTGGACGTCACCGACGGCGACCACCTGGAGATCACCTCCCGGCGGGGCCGGGCCGTGCTGCCGGTCGTGGTCACCGACCGGGTCCGCCCGGGCGACTGCTTCGCGCCGTTCCACTGGAACGACCTCTTCGGCGAGTACCTCAGCATCAACGCCGTCACCAGCGACGCGGTGGACCCGGTGTCCTTCCAGCCGGAGCTCAAGGTCTGCGCGGTCGCCCTGCGGGCGGTGGCGGCCCCGGAGGTCACCGAGACCCGTACAGCCGGCACAGCCGGAGGAACGCACGAGGCCGGGGAGACCCCCGCCACGCCGACCCCCGCCACGCCGGCCCCCGTCACGCCGACCCCCGTCACGCCGACCCCCGCCATGGCGGGCGTCCCGTCGGCGCAGGTCGCGGCGCTGGCCGGGCTGCTCGGCGTCGCCGACCACGCCCCGCCCGTGCTGACCGCCGCCGAACGCGTCTACCTGTCCGGCTTCCTCACCGGGCTGGGCTCCGCTCCCCCGCAGGCCGCCGCCCCGGTGCCGGTGCTCCCCGCGCAGGCTCCGGTGGACGAGGAGCGGGCCCGGTGGATCAACGGGGTGCTGGCCGGGACGTTCTCCCGCACCGCGGCCGTCGGGCCCGACCACCCCGATCACCCCGCCGGCCCCGTGGCGGCGACAGTGGCCGCGTCACCGTCTCCGGCAACGGCAACGGCAACGGCAACGGCAACGGCACCGCCCGCGCGCAGGGTGGCCGTGCTGTGGGCGTCGCAGACCGGCACCGCCGAGCAGGTCGCCGCCGAGGCCGCCGACCGGCTGGCGGCGGAGGGCTGGCAGCCGGTGCTGCTCGGCATGGACCAGGTCGGGCCCGACACCCTGGCCGACGGGCCCCCGCTGCTCCTGATCACCAGCACCTTCGGCGACGGCGAGGCCCCGGACAACGGTTCCGCCTTCTGGGAGCGGCTGCTCACCGAGGGCCTGCCGGACGCGGCGCAGCTGCGGTACGCCGTCCTCGCCCTCGGCGACTCCAGCTACGGCGACTTCTGCGGGCACGGTCGCCGGCTCGACCAGCGCCTCGGGGAGCTCGGCGCCACCCGGCTCGCCCCGCGTGCCGACTGCGAGCCGGACTACCGGGACGCGGCGGGCCGGTGGCTGGACCAGGTGGTCGCAGCCCTGGCCGCGCACCGGACGGAGGCCTCCGGACCGGCTCCCACCCCGGCACCCGCTCCGGCATCCGGCCCGGCCGCCACCGCCCCGGCCGCCCCCGCCACCACCACCGCCGCAGCCGCCTCCGCCCGGGCGGCACGGCGGCCGGGCCATACCAAGCGCTACACCAAGGCCGACCCCTTCGGCGCCCTGCTGGTCGGCAACCGGCTGCTCAGCCTGCCGGGCTCGACCAAGGAGGTCCGGCAGTTCGCCTTCGACACCCGCGGGGGCGAGCACGGCGATCTCGACTACCGGGCCGGGGACGCCCTGGGCGTCTGGCCCGAGAACTGCCCCGAGCTGGTGGCGGAGTGGCTGGCCGTCACCGGGCTGGACCCGACAGAGACGGTCGTCGTCCCGGGCTCCGCGCCCGGCGCCGGGGAGCTGCCGCTGGGCGAGGCGCTTCGGAGCCGGCTGGAGATCGCCCGGGTCACCCCGGACCTGCTGCGTTTCGTGGCCGAACGCTCCGGCGACCGCGACCTGCGGCGGTTGCTGCGCCGGGACAACACCGGCGAGCTGGCGAAGTGGAGTTGGGGCCGACAGGCGGTGGACGTGGTCGGTGCGCTGCCGGTCCGGGCCCGCGCCGACGAGTGGGTGGGCGTACTGAGGCCGCTGCAGCCCCGGCTGTACTCGATATCCTCCAGCCCGCTCGCGCACCCGGGCGAGGTCCGGCTGACGGTGTCCGTGGTCCGCTACCCGACCGGCTCCGGACGGCTCCGCAAGGGCGTGTGCTCCGGGTACCTGGCGGACGGCGCCGAGGACGGCCCGGTGCCGGTGTTCGTCCGGCCGTCCGCGCACTTCCGGCCCCCGGCCGACCCCTCGACGCCGATGATCATGGTCGGCCCGGGCACCGGCATCGCGCCCTTCCTCGGCTTCCTGGAGGAACGTCAGGCCGCAGGCCACTCCGGCCCGAACTGGCTGTTCTTCGGCGAGCAGCACGAACGGACCGACTTCTACCACCGCGAGGAGCTCGCCGCGTTCCGGGCCTCGGGGCACCTGAACCGGCTCGACCTCGCCTTCTCCCGCGACCAGCGGAACAAGGTCTACGTCCAGGACCGGATGCGCGAGCACGGCCTGCGAATCTGGGAGTGGCTCCAGGACGGCGCCCACCTGTACGTCTGCGGGGACGCCTCCCGGATGGCCCGGGACGTCGACCGGGCCCTGCGCCAGATCGCCCGCACCCACGGCGGCCTCGGCGAGGACGAGGCCGCCGTGCACCTCAAGCAGCTCGCCGCCGACCGCCGCTACGTGCGCGACGTCTACTGAGCGCGCACCGGCCGGCCCGCGTGCTCGGGCCGCTGCCGGCGCGCGCCCAGACGCCGCCGGACGGCGGGCAGCAGCGCCAGGGCGAAGCCGATCAGCGCGGCGAGGAGGTGGCCGACGGTGGTGAAGTCGGGCAGCGGACCGGTGACGTCCATGCCGCCGAGCGGCCACCCGATGACGAGCACCACCCAGGGCACCCGGGCCCAGAGCGGCAGGGCCGCCGTGCAGAGCGCCAGGACGGTCTGGGCGCCGTAGCTGACGCCGAAGTCGTCGGCCGTGCGGACGTCCTCCGGGTACCAGCCGTGCCCGAGCGCCACGGTGATCACCACCGCGGTGAGCAGGGTCGCGAGGACGTGCCCGGCGAGGAAGGCACCGAAGGCGCGCAGCGCGCCGAGGCGCTGTTCGAGCCAGGCCAGGCAGCAGCAGACGCCGAGGCCCAGGGTGATGGCGGTGGAGCCGATCGACAGCGAGCCCAGGTCGGTGAGCGTGCCGTCGAAGAACAGCGCGCTGCCGAGCAGCGCCGTCACCGGGTGGTCCGCCAGGTTGTCCAGGTTGGTGCTGAGGTACTGCAGCAGCTCCGCGGCGTCACCGTGGACGACCCAGGCGTGGCCGGCCAGCAACAGGCAGACGTAGCCGAAGGTGACGGGCGACCGGCGCGGGTACCGGGCGACGCCCAGCAGCACCCGCCGGCTCGGCGACATGGTGACGGCGGCCGTGGCGGCACCGGCCCGCTGCCGCGGAAACGTGCTCCTCATCCGGGATTCTCCACAACGTACGGTGATCTGACGGAGGCACCGTACGCCACCGCGGCGGGCCCGCCCTGCAGCCGCCCCCGCCCGGGCCCTCGCGCCCCCGGGAGCCGGGCGGCCGCTACCGCAGCGGTCCGAGCTCGCCCTCCACCACGGTCTCGGTGATCAGGGGGCGGTGCCGGAGGGCGAGCAGCTCGTTCGCCAGAGCCACGACCGCCCGCGGGTCCCGGTCGGTGTAGGCGAGGATCTCGGCCGCCGAGAGCCCGCGCGGGACGGCCCCGGCGTCGAGCAGGGCCCGCCACTCCTCCGGCGGGAGTTCCAGGAACTCCAGACCGGTCAGCCGGGCGATCTCCAGCGGGTCGGCGAGCGCCCCGGGGCCGGCGCACAGGGTGCGGAGCCGGGGCAGCCCGGCCACGGGCGCGAGGCTGACCCGGTCGCCGCGCCAGCCGCCGAGGGTCAGCACCTCCAGGTCGGGGTGGGCCGCGGCCTCGACCTCGCCGGGCCACTCGCCGTGGAGCCGCACCACCGCCCGCGCGCGGCCCGGCATCCGCCCCGCGTACCCGTCCCGGTCCGGGTGCAGCACCTGGTCGGTGAGGGACTCGGCGAGCAGGTCGGCTCCGACGCTCCACTCGGGGGCGAGCACGATCACCTGCCCGTGGTGGCCGCGCGGCCCCGGCGTCAGGTCCACGGCGACGCGTCCCCCGCCGCCCGTGTCGCCGATGACGATCCATCCGGGCGAGCCGACCAGGCCCTGCACGGCCGCCCCAGGGGCGGTGCCGGCCGCCTCGGTCGCCGCGGTCCCCCAGCGGAACGACCGGGACGACGCGTCGGCGATCGCGAGGCGGTCCAGGTGGAACAGCTCGAAGCCGACCGCGTCGTCGACGCGCTGGCCGGCGTCGAAGTCGCCGTCCCAGTCCTCCCACCGGGCGCGGGTCACCCGGTAGAGCGCACGGACCTCCTCGGGCAGCGCGACACCCAGGCGGGCCTCCGCCGCGGCGATCTCCTCCTCGGTGGCACCGATGGCGTCGGGTATCCGCTCGCGCAGCGTCCGCTCCAGCAGGGCCGGGTCCGCGGACGGGGCCGGCCCCGCCCCCGGCACGGCCTCGGGCAGGCGGCGCCACGGTTCGGGCACGGCGCCCTCGACCAGCAGCAGCGCGCCCGGGTGGGCGTTGCCGAGGGGGGACTCGACGGCCGCGCCGTGGTCGAACAGGCGGAGCACCGCCCGCCCGCACGGCGGGATCTCCGCGACGAGCGCCAGAGCTTCGATCCCGGCCCCGGCGATCGCACCCCGCACCCGCTCGGCCGCTTCGAGCTGCGCCCGGTTCTCCGGCGGAGTGGCGCCCCCGGGCTGCGGCGTCCGCCACCGCAGGGGAAGGCTGTACCCGTGCCGGTCGAAGCTCCCCGCCACGTAGCCGCCCGGTTCGGCGAGGGCCGCGGCGTGGTCCCCGCGCAGGATCCGCAGCAGCGGCTCCCAGGTGGCGAAGTCGTGGAGTGCGGACACCGCTGGCCTCCGGTCGGTCCGGTAATCGTGACGGTGGCGATCATGCCACCCGCCTCCGGAGCCCTCGACCGGATGCGCCGGATCCGCCCGGCCGCCGGGGCCGACCCCGCTCGGGTCACCGCCGGTCAGCCCGGTCAGCCCGGACCGGACCAGGGGCCAGGAGCCAGGAGCCAGGGGCCAGGCCGCCGGGCTGCCGTCAGCGCGTCCGCCGCCTACCGGCCCGCGCTGACGCGCTGGCGCAGGAAGAGCGCGGCACGGTCCAGCGCCTCGTCCGCCTCGTCGAGGACGCCCGCGAAGGCCTGGAACACATGCGGTACGTCGGCGGTGACGTCCAGGACGACGTCCACACCGGCGGCCCTGGCCCGCGCGGCCAGGCGGGTGGAGTCGTCCAGCAGCAGCTCGTTGGCGCCGACCTGGATCAGCATCGGCGGGAAGCCCGTCAGGTCGGCGAGGACGGCCGGGCTGAGCAGCGGCTGGTGCGGGTCGGCTCCGGCGAGGTACAGGGCCCCGGTGTGCGCGAGGGCGGCGCGGGTGAAGATCGGGTCGACGCCCTCCTTGGTGTCCATGCTCTCGCCGCTCCGGGTCGCGTCGACGCCCGGGGAGAGGGCCAGCAGGGCGGCCGGCAGCGGAAGGTCCGCGTCCCGGGCGGCCAGGCAGGTGGTGACGGCGAGTCCGCCGCCGGCGGAGTCCCCGGCGAAGACGATCGTCGAGGGGTCCTCGCCGCGGTCGAGGAGGGCGCGGTAGGCGCTCAGGGTGTCCTCGATCGCGGCCGGGAAGGGGTGTTCGGGGGCGAGCCGGTAGTCGACCGAGTAGGCGCCGAGTCCGGTCCTTGCGACGAGGTTCCCGGTCAGGCCGAGGGCGGTCTCGGGTGAGCCGAAGACCCAGCCTCCGCCGTGGAAGTACAGGATGGTCCCGCTGCCGGCCCCCGCTCCTACGACCCCTACGACCCCTGTGTCCCCTGCGGCCCCTGCGTCCCCGGCCGGTTCGACCCGCAGGGCGGGCCGGTCCCCGAGGGTGGTCGGCGTGGTGCGGATGCGGTCGTGGGGCACGGTCATCCCGGCCATCAGGGCGCGGAACCCGGCCCGGATCTGCTCGACCGACTGCGGGCCCTCCGGGCCCGGCTGCCGCAGGATCGCGTCGACCCGTGCGCGCTGTTCGCTGCTCATGTGCACTCTCCCCAGGGCAAGTAGCTTCCCGTACACTATATGCCGTGGAATATACATTGGATGGCGAGAACGCCGCGAGCGACCTGCCGGGCGTCTTCTCCGACCTCGTCCGGTGCGAGACGCGGCTGTACAACGCCCTCAACGACCGGCTCCGCGAGCAGCACGGGATCGTCACCTCGCAGTACGAGTTCCTGAGCTACCTGCGCGACCACCCCGGGTGCCGGGTGGCGGACCTCGCCGCCGAGTTCGCGATCGGCGTGGGGGCGACCAGCAAGGGCGTCGACCGCCTGGAGAAGCTGGGGTGGGCCGCCCGGCAGCCGAACCCCGCCGATCGCCGGTCCTCGCTGCTGGCCCTCACCGCCGACGGCACCCGGCTCGTCGACGCGGCACAGCGCACTTTCACCGGCACCTTGGCCGAGCTGCTCGGCGGCACCCTCGACGGCCCCTCCCTGACGGCGGTCGCGGCGGCCCTCGCGACCCTGCGGTCCGCCCTCGAACGCGACCAGGTCGGCACCCCGAGCGGCTGACGCACCGTCGGCGTCACAGGTGGGAGCTGATCTCGCCACCCGTGCTGAGCACGATGGCGACGCCGTTGGCCATGGCCCCGGCATCGTGCTGGTCGGCGGCGCCGCCCCACGTGCCGCGGGACCTGCCGGGACAATGGGCCGATGACCAGTCAGCTCCCCCGGGGCATCCAGAACCTCATCCCCACCGCTCCCACCACCACCGCCGGTGAACGGGCCGCCTCCCAGCTGCTCCACCTGCGCACCGCCACCGTGCCGGTGCCGGTGCTGGCCGCCGCCGTCGAACTCCTCGCCGAGCTCCTGGCGAGCGGGGACCCGGCCACCCGGGCGGCGGCCGCGGACGTCCGCGCCCGGCTGCTGGCGTCGATCGAGGACGCCGCCCCGCCCGCCACCGGGCCCCGCCCGCGCGGGGCCTGAGACCTGGGCCGGTAGCCGCGGACGGCGACGGGCCCCGCCGCTCCACCTCGGAGCGTGCGGGGCCGTCGTGTTGTCGCGCTGTCGCACCGTCGTGCTGTCGTGCCGTCGCATCCGGCATGCCGTCGCGCCGTCAGGCGGGGTCGCGGGCGGCGCGGAGGGCGAGGCGGGCGTAGGCGCGGACGTCGGCGTCGGAGTCGGCGAGCCGGGCGCGGAGCGCGGGGGAGGCGACGGGGTCGGCGGCGTGGGGGGCCAGGGCGCGGACGGCGGACTTGCGGACGTCGTTGTTGGCGTCGTCGAGGAGGCGGGTGAGCGGTCCGAGGGCCGCGGCGGTGCCCAGCGCGGTGGCGGCCGACCGCCGGACCTGCCACGCCCCGTCGGTGGCGCCGGCCAGGGCGCGGGTGAGCAGCACGGGCGGGCACCCGATGCCGGCGGCGCCCTGGAGGGCCGCGGCGCGGACCAGCGGGTCGGCGTCGGTGGTGAGGGCGGTCAGCGCCGTGACGGCGGCGACGGTCGGCTGCCCGACGGTGCCGAGTCCTTCGGCGGCCGCGACCCGGACCTCGCGCGCCGCGTCGCCGGCGGCGGTGGCCAGCCGGTCCGCGGCGTCGAGGGCGACCAGCCCGCGGACGGCCTGCAGGCGGACCGGGACGGCCGAGTCGCCGAGCCCGGCGGTGTACAGCGCGGCGGTGCCGGTGCGCAGTGAACGGGAGAGGTCCAGTGCGGCGGCCCGGACGACCGGGTCGCCGGCGCCGGCGGCCTGTTGCAGGGCGGGGCCGAGCGAGGCGTCCAGGACCTCGACCAGTTCGCGCAGCCCGGCGGCGGCCGCGGCCCGGACCAGCTCGTCGGGATCGGTGAGGGCCCGGGTGAGGGCGGGGCCGGTGCCGTCGGGGGCGGCCTCGGTGAGCACGGCGACGGCGGCGCGCCGCACATCGGCGGCCGGATCCGCCAGGTAGGGCGTCAACTCCGCCAGGGTGGGCGTCCGTTCGGCGGTCCGCAGCAGGTCGAGCAGTCGGGGGGAGCCGGCGGGTGCGGTGCCGGCGGCCGGTGCGCTGCGGGGCGTACCGGGGGTGGCGCCGGTGCGGCCGACCGGCAGCGGGTGCACCTCGCCGAGGACGGTGGGCTCGCCGCCCGGGGGCTCCAGTCCGTCGACGGGCACCAGGTAGGGGGCGACGGGCCGGGTGAGGAACTCCATGGCGCCGGCGGCGTTCTTGCGCAGGTTGAGGTGGCGGAACCAGCGTGCGTCGTCGCGCTCGGGGCGGTCGACCCGCTGGTGGTAGAGGCCCCAGCGGCTCTCGGCGCGGGCGAGCGAGGATCGGGCGGCCATCTCGGCGCAGTCCCGGATGAAGTCGACCTCGACGGCGCGCATCAGCTCGTGCGGGGTGCGGGCGCCGATGGCGGCGACCTCGGCGCGCATCCGTTCGGTGTGCTCGATGGCGATGGACAGCCTGGCGTCGGTCTTGGGCGGGGCGATGTAGTCGTTGACGAAGCGGCGCAGCTTGTACTCGACCTGCGGCTGGGTCGGGCCGTCGGGGTGGCGCAGCGGGCGGTAGACGAGCTCGTGGGCGGCGGCGATCTGGTCGGCGGGCAGTTCGGCCCGCTGCGCGGGCAGGTGGGCGGCGGCGTGGGTGCCGGCGAGGTCGCCGAAGACGAACGCGCCGATCATGTAGTTGTGCGGGACGCAGGCGAGGTCCCCGGCGGCGTAGAGGCCCGGGACGGTGGTGGCGGCGTTGTCGTCGACCCAGACGCCGCTGGCGGAGTGGCCGCCGCACAGGCCGATCTCGGAGATGTGCATCTCGATGTCGTGGGTGCGGTAGTCGTGGCCGCGCCCGGCGTGGAAGGTTCCGCGGGTGGGGCGTTCGGTGGTGTGGAGGATGCCCTCCAGCGCCTGGACGGTCTCCTCGGGCAGGTGGGTGGTGCGCAGGTAGACCGGGCCGCGGTCGGAGGCGAGTTCGGCGGCGAACTCGGTCATCATCTGTCCGGACCAGTAGTCGGAGTCGACGAACCGCTCGCCGTGCCGGTTGACCTGGTAGCCGCCGAAGGGGTTGGCGACGTAGGCGCAGGCCGGGCCGTTGTAGTCCTTGATCAGCGGGTTGATCTGGAAGCACTCGATGCCGCTGAGTTCGGCTCCGGCGTGGTAGGCCATCGCGTAGCCGTCACCGGCGTTGGTCGGGTTCTCGTAGGTGCCGTAGAGGTAGCCGCTGGCGGGCAGGCCGAGGCGGCCGCAGGGCCCGGTGGCGAGGATCACGGCGCCGGCCGAGACGGTGACGAACTCGCCGCTGCGGGTGTCGAACCCGGCGGCGCCGACGGCCCGGCCGTCGCGGGTGAGGACGCGGACCGGCATCACCCGGTTCTCGATCCGGATCCGTTCGCGCATGTCCCGGCGGCGCAGCACCCGGTAGAGCACCTTCTTGACGTCCTTGCCCTCGGGCATCGGCAGGACGTAGCTGCCGGAGCGGTGCACCTGGCGGACCTGGTACTCGCCGTGCTCGTCCTTCTCGAACTTGACGCCGTAGCCCTCGAGGCGCTGGACCATGGCGAAGCCGCGGGTCGCCGTGCGGCGGACGGTGCGCTGGTCGACGATGCCGTCGTTGGCGCGGGTGATCTCGGCGACGTAGTCGTCGGGTTCGGCTCGGCCGGGGACGACCGCGTTGTTGACGCCGTCCATGCCCATGGCGAGCGCGCCGGAGTGCCGGACGTGGGCCTTCTCCAGGAGGAGGACGTCGGCTCCCGCCTCGGCGGCGCTGATCGCGGCCATCGAGCCGGCGGTTCCGCCGCCGACGACGAGGACGTCGCAGTGCAGCCTGCGGGCGCCGGCCGGGTCGGGGAGGTGCATGGGGGTGCCTTTCAGGAGAGTCGGGCGAGGATCCGTTCGCGCAGCCGGAGCAGCGCCGGGTCGGTCCCGTCGGTGGCCGGGGAGGCGGCGCGGGGTGCGGCCGTGCCGGGCGAGGCGGTCGCGCCGGTGCCGGGTACGGGGACGCCGGGTGCGGCGGCGCCGGTCACGGCGGTGGCGACGAGTGCGGCGGCACCGGGCAGGCGCGGCCGGGGCACCTCGTGCAGGTCGGCGAGGGTACCGCCGCCGAGGACGGCGACCCGGTCGCCGAGCAGCAGCGCCTCGTCCACGTCGTGGGTGACGAAGACGATCGTGCACTGGTGCTCCGCCCGTACGGAGAGCAGGAGTTGCTGCATCCCGGCGCGGGTGCGGGCGTCCAGGGCGCCGAACGGCTCGTCCATCAGGACGGCGCGCGGTGCGCCGACCAGGGCCCGGGCCAGTTGGACGCGCTGGCGCTGTCCGCCGGACAGCTCCCGGGGCAGCCGGTGCCGGTGGTCGTCCAGGCCGACCCTCGCCAGCCAGTCGGCGGCCGCCGCGCGGCGTTCGGCGCGGGGCACCCGGCGGACGGCGAGCGGCAGTTCGACGTTGCGGCGGGCGGTGCGCCAGGGCAGCAGGCCGTCGTCCTGGAAGACCAGGGCGCGTTCGGCGGACGGCACGGTGATCGGGGCTCCGTCGGCGAGCAGCTCGCCCTCGCCCGCGGGGTGCAGTCCGGCCAGGGCGCGCAGCAGGGTGGACTTGCCGCAGCCGGAGGCGCCGACCACGGTCAGGAGTTCACCGGGCTCGACGTCGAGGTCGACGCCGCTCAGCACGGGGTGTCCGGCGTGGCCGAGGCCGAGCCCGCGGGCGGTCAGTCGCAGCATCAGTCGCTCCCGGGGGTGGGCGGCAGCCAGCGGGTGAGGCGGCGGCCGAGCAGTTCGACGGCGCCGGAGGTGAGGCGTCCGAGCAGGCCGATGGTGGCCATGCCGACGAACACGCCGGGGTAGTCGAGCACGGTGTAGGCCTGCCAGGTGCGGTAGCCGACGCCGAACTGGCCGGAGATCATCTCGGCGGAGATCACGCAGATCCATGCCACCCCGATGCCCACGGACAGCCCGCCGACGACGCCCGGCAGGGCGCCGGGCAGCACCACGCTCCACAGCACCCGGGCGCGGCCCGCGCCCATGGTGCGCACCGCCTCCTCCCACCGGGGCGGCACCGCGCGCACGGCGTGCCGGGTGGCGACGGTGACGGGGAAGTAGGCCGCGGCGAAGGTGATGAAGACGATGCCCTGCTCGTTCTCCGGGAAGAGCATGATCGCCACCGGGACGAGGGCGATCGCCGGGATCGGCCGGACCAGTTCCAGGACGGGGCCGAGCAGGTCGGCGGCGGTGCGCGAGCGGGCCAGCAGCACGCCGGTGGCGACGCCGAGGAGGGCGGCGAGCAGGAAGCCGCCGCCGATCCGCCGCAGGCTCTCGGCGAGGTCCTGCCAGTACTGCCCGGTGGCGACCTGGCGGACCAGCGCCCGCCCGACCTGGTCGGCGGTGGGCAGGTGGTCGAAGCGCACCCAGAGCCGCACCCGGTGCACGGTGAGCAGCTGCCAGAGGGCGACGAAGGCGAGCAGGGCGGCGCCGCGCAGCGTCCACCGGCGGGCCCGTCCGCCGCCCCCGCGCGGCCGCGGGGCCGGTGCGGGCGGGGCCGGCGGCGCGGCGGGGCGGCCCAGGACGGTGGTCACGCCGCCGCCAGGGCCTGGTCGTAGGAGAGCGGCCGGGCGCCGGGGTGGGCGCCGAGGTAGGCGGCGGCGCCGTCCTCGGTGGTGAAGGGCAGCAGCCGGCTGCCGTCCTGGACCCAGTGGTCCTTGTCGGCGAACCAGCGGGTGCCGGTGGCGGCGTCGGGCACGTAGGCGGCGCGGACGGTGCCGCCGCCGGCCTTGAGCGCGCGCAGCAGGCAGCCGGGGTCGGCGGCGGGCCGGGTGGCGGCCTCGCCCCGGTACCAGACCTCCCCGGCGAGCTTCGGGTCGTCGGCGGGCCGCCCGCAGACCGGGTCGGTGCCGGTGATCCTGGCCGGGGGGACGTCCGGCAGGGCGGCGCGCGCGAGCGGCCGCGGGTCGACGAAGCGGTCGAGGTCGAGGGCCTTGAGCACGCCGACGGAGGCGAGGAAGGGCACGTCCTTGCGCAGCGCGTCCAGCAGCTCGGGCCGCAGTGCGGTGGCGAAGGTGGCGATGCCGTTCGGGCCGTTGTAGAGGTAGACCACCTCGGGGGCCAGGCCGGTCGCGGCGGCGACCTTCCCGGCGGCGGCCAGCGGCTGCTCGTTGAGGTAGCGGGTGGCGTCGGCCTGGGCGGTCAGGAAGGCCTGCACCACCTCGGGGTGCGTGGTGGCGTACTTCTGCCGTACCACCACGCCGTGCAGCGTGGGCTGCTGGAGCGCGGAGCCGTCGTAGAGCAGCCGGGCGCCGTCGCCGAAGACGACGGCGCCGGGCCAGGCGACGAACTGGGCGAGGGCGTCCACGCTGCCGGCCTTGAGGGCGGACGTGCCGACGGCGGGCTGCTGGTTCTGCTTCCGGACGTCGGAGTCGACGACGCCGGCCCGGCGCAGGGCCTGGACGAGGGTGCCGTCGGCGGCGGAGCCGACGGAGGTGGAGACCGTCTTCCCCTTGAGGTCGGCCAGGGTGCGGGCGCCCGATCCGGCGGGGACGACGACGCTGTTGAGCGCGCCGAGCAGGTTGTAGCCGGTGACGGAGACCAGCCGGGTGCCGGGGCCGCCGGCCTCCTGGGCGCGGGAGCCGTTGATCAGCAGCGGGTAGTCGCCCATCGAGCCGATATCGATCTTGTCGGCGAGCATCTGGGCGGTGATCGGCGCGCCCGAGTCGTAGTCCTGCCAGGTGACGCGGTAGCTCCGGCCGTCCTTGCGGCCCTGCTCGGCGAGCCGCTGCTCCAGGTAGCCCTGGGCCCGCAGCAGCGTCCCGGCGGTGACGGTGTTGATGGTCTTGGACTGGTAGCCGACCACCACCTCGACGGTGCCGTCGGCCGCGGCCGGGGAGGTGCAGGCGGTGGCGGTGCAGGCGGTGGCGGCGAGGAGCGCGGCGGCGAGCACGGGTCTGATCTTGTCGTGGGGCATCCGGGAGGGCTCCTCAGCGCAGCAGGTAGGGCATGTTGACGGTGACCGCCCCGGTGGGGCAGCGGGCGGCGCACGGGCCGCAGTACCAGCACTCGTCGACGTGCATGGAGGCCTTGCCGGTGGCCGGGTCGATGGCGAGCGAGTCGAGCGGGCAGACCTCGACGCAGAGCGTGCAGCCGTCGATGCACAGCGAGGCGTCGATGGTGACGGGCACGTCGGAGCGGTGGTCGGCGAGTGCCATGGGGATTCCTCAGGAAAGGTCGCGCAGCAGCCGGCCCTGCATGGTGATCCGGTCGCCGCGGAAGCGGACGTACTCGAGGTCGACGGGGCGCCCGTCGGCCAGCGTGGTCAGCCGCTCCAGCATCAGCAGGGCGGCCCCGCGCGGGACTTCGAGGACGGTGGCGGAGTGCGCGTCGGCGTTGACGGCCTCCAGGGTGATGTCGGCGGCGCCGAGCGGCTGCCCGGCGGCGTCCTCGATCAGCCGGAACACGTCCCGGTCGACGAGGTCGGCCGGGTCCAGCCGCTCACCCAGGTCGGGCGCGAGGTAGGTGAGGTCCAGCGAGAGCGGCAGCCCGCCCAGGCGCCGCAGCCGCTCGACGTACAGCACGTCGCCGCCCTCGGGCAGGCCCAGCCTCCGGGCCACCGGGCCGGGAGCCCGGACCGGGCCGAAGGCACGGACCTCGTTGGTCACCTCGCCGTGCTCGTGCAGCGTCTCGGCGAGGCCCTGCAGGCGGGTGAGCCCGTGCGGCAGCTTCTCCGCCACCACCAGCGTCCCCGAACCGGGGACCCGGCGGACCAGGCCCTCGGCGCGCAGCAGGTCGAGGGCCTCCCGGACGGTGTTGCGGGAGGCGCCGAACTCCTCGGCCAGCTGCTCCTCGTGGGGCAGCTGGCCGCCGCGGTAGACGTCGCCGAGCACCTGGTGGCGCAGCACGTCCGCGACCTGCCGGGCCCGGTCGGCGCGCAGCCGGCGCACTGCGGGCCGGGTCGGGTTCTCGCTGGTCATCGGCTGCTCCTGGCGGACTGCTGCGGGGTCAGCCAGAACCCTAGGGGCGGGTGGCCCACCGGTGGGTTGCCGCAGCATTACGCCATCTGACGCCCGGTCCGCTGCCCGCCTGACCTGCACCGATGCCCGACCGCCCGCCCGAACCGCCACCCCGGCGCCCACCGACCGCCGACCACCGGCCGCCCGGCGGGACGCGTCCGCCGGGCGACGACCGGGGCGGCGGTGGGCCGGGGCCGGTGCGGTCAGTGGAGGCCGCGGAGCTTCTCCGGGTTGACCTGGAAGCGCAGGTGGTGGATGCGGCCGTCGGTGAGGTCGTAGGTGAGCGCGCCGACGGGGCGGCCGTCGACGGTGAACAGGATGCCCTCCTCCCCGTTGATGACGGCCGGCTGCCGGGCGATGTCCCGCAGGTGGGGCTTGGCGAGGACGCCGATCATCCAGCGGGCGACGCCGTCCGCACCGTGCAGCGGGCGGCGGGCCGCGGTGACCTTGCCGCCGCCGTCGGCCCAGGCGGTCACGTCGGGGGCGAGCAGTTCCATCATCGCGTTCAGGTCCCCGCCCGCGCAGGCGGCGAGGAAGCGGCCGGTGACCTCGCGGCGCTGGTCCGCGTCGCTGTCGAAGCGGGAGCGCCGGGCCCGGACGTGTTCGCGGGCCCGGTGGGCGGTCTGGCGCACCGTCGCCTCGCTGCGGTCGAGGATCGCGGCGATCTCGCCGTACGAGTAGCCGAAGGCCTCGCGCAGCACGAAGGCGGCCCGCTCGACGGGGGTGAGGCTCTCCAGGAGGACGAGCACCGCGGTGGAGACGGTGTCGGCCAGTTCGGCCTCCTCGGCGACGTCGGGTGTGGTGAGCAGCGGCTCGGGCAGCCACGGTCCGACGTAGGACTCGCGGGTGGCGCGGGCCGAGGTGAGCCGGTTCAGCGAGAGGTTGGTGACCGTGCGCACCAGGTAGGCCCGGGAGTTGGCGACCGCGCCGTGGTCGGTGTCGGACCACTTGAGCCAGGCGTCCTGCAGCACGTCCTCCGCGTCGGCGACGCTGCCGAGCAGGCGGTAGGCGGTGGCGAAGAGGAGTCGGCGGTGCGCGGTGAAGTCGTCCAGTGGCTGCGTGGGCGTGTTGATCATGGTCAATCAGGCTGCCACCGAGCCGCTCCCCCGGCAAGCGTGATGATCCGGTCCACGGGGTCAGTGGCCGACCGGTGGGCTCCCGCGGTGGCCGTGACCGTCCGCGCCGCCGTGGGCCTCGTCCGGTCCGCCCCCGTGGGCCTCGTCCGGTCCGCCGCCCATCATCCGGAGCATCGCAGCGCCGCCGGTGCGGAAGAAACGGGTCACCAGGGCCGCGGCCAGCAGCAGGAAGGCGATGTTGAGCCAGGTGGTGTAGTTCCAGCTGACGCCCTCCATCGGGATCTCCGCGTCGCTCTGGTCGGGCACCAGCCCCAGGGCGCCGAAGGTGAACTCCACCACGTACCCGGCCACCACGATGGCGACGTAGAAGGTCCCGAGGAGGAAGAGGGCCGTCCGGCGGCCGTAGTACTTCCGGTAGATGTTGAGGATCGGCAGGATCAGCAGGTCGGCGAAGATGAAGGCGATCACCCCGCCGAAGCTGATGCCGCCCTTCCAGAGCACCACCGCCAGCGGCACGTTGCCGATCGAGCAGACGAAGGACGCGATCGCCACCAGCGGGCCGACCAGCGGGCCCCACACCTTGGCGGCGAGCGGGTGGTCGACGAAGAAGAAGGCCTGCCAGAAGGAGTCGGGCACCCAGGCGGCGATGGCGCCGGCGATGAGCAGGCCGATCACCAGGTCCTTGAGGATGGCCGCCCACTCCATGACGAAGACGTGCGAGGTGGCGGTGTAGCCGCGCGGGGAGAGCAGCCGCCGGGCGAAGGAGCCGCTCCCCCGGACGGACATGTCCATCGCGGCGTGCCCCTCCATCGAGCCGGCCCGGCCGTGGTCCGCCTGTTCGCGGGCCTCCCGCAGCATCCGCTCGCGCAGGAGGACGCGGAAGAGGAGGGCGAGGACCACGATCATGATCGGCCCGCCGACGAACTCCGCGGCGGTGAACTGCCAGCCCATCAGCAGGGCCAGGATGACGCCGAGTTCGACGACCAGGTTGGTGGAGGCGATCTCGAAGGCCATCGCGGCGGTGAAGTCGGCGCCCTTGCGGAACAGCGACCGGGCGAGCGCCACCGCGGCGTAGGAGCAGGAGGAGGAGGCCGCGCCGAGGAGCGCGGCGACGGCGAGGGTGCGGGGGCGCGCGTCGCCGAGGAGCCGGACGACGGTCGCCTTGTGCACGACGGCCTGGACCACGGCGGACAGCAGGAAGCCGAGGATCAGCGCCCAGGTGATCTCCCAGGTCATCGATCCGGTGATGGACAGCGCGTGCAGGATGGCGCTCATACGCGTCGGTTCCCCCCTCGACTGGCGGTCACAGCGCGGACGATATACCCCCTATAGGTATTGCGCGAGCATCTCGCCCGTGTCGCGGAAACCGGTCGCGCGGGCGGCGGGCCGATCACTACGGTGGGGCGGCAGCGCTGCGGCACCACGCGAGGCCGCGCACGAGCCCGACCCCCGACCCCCGACACCCGACACCCGACCGCCAGGGAGACCGCCATGCCCCCGCCGCCGCTGAAGCTCGCCGCGATCACGCTCGACTGCGCCGACCCCGTCGCGCTGGCCGCCTTCTACCGGCAGGCCACCGGGTTCGAGCCGCATCCGAAGTCGGACGCCGAATTCTCCGGGCTCACCCGCGGGGACGGGTTGTTCATCGGCTTCCAGCGGGTCGACGGCTACCGCACCCCGCAGTGGCCCGGCCAGGACGTGCCGCAGCAGATCCACCTCGACTTCGAGGTGGACGACCTCGACGCCGCCGAGGCGATGCTGCTGGAGCTGGGCGCGGTCAGGCCCGGGCACCAGCCGCTCGGCGGCGACCGGGTCCGGGTCCTCCTGGACCCGGCCGGGCACCCGTTCTGCCTCACCCTGCCCTGACCCCCGGCCCGACCCGCGAACCGACCCGCCCCCCTGACGCGCGTGCCGTCGGCACACCCGTTCGGCCCAGCCGGGCCGCGTGCGCCGCGGGGACGACAGGCGGGGGCACCTACCGTGGGCGAATGACCGATCATCAGACTGCGCGGCCCGTCGTCGACCGCCTCGGCTACCTCGGGGCGGCCGCCGCCTTCGCCGTCTGCATGGCGGGCACCACCCTGCCCACCCCGCTGTACGGCCTCTACCAGGAGGAGATCGGCTTCTCCGAACAGACCGTCACGGTGGTGTTCGCCGTCTACGCCCTCGGCGTCATCGGCGTGCTGCTGCTCGTCGGCACCGTCTCCGACGCCGTCGGGCGCCGCCCCGTCCTGCTCTGCGGGCTCTTCTTCGCCGCCTGCAGCGCCCTCGCCTTCCTGGCCGAGGGCGGACTGCCGCTGCTGGTCCTGGGCCGTCTGCTGTCCGGCCTGTCCGCGGGCCTGTTCACCGGCACCGCCACCGCGTACGTCCTGGAACTCGCCCCGCCCGGGCGTCGGGCCCGGGCCGGCTTCGTCGCCACCGCCGCCAACATGGGCGGCCTCGGCTGCGGCACCCTGCTCTCCGGGCTGCTCGCCGAATACGCGCCGGACCCCCTCGTCCTGCCGTTCGTCGTCCACCTGGCGCTGATCACGGCGTCCTTCGCCGTCCTCTGGCTGCTGCCCGAGACCGTCGCCGGGGCCCGCCCGCTGCGCACCGCCCGCCCGAAGCTGCCGACCCTGCCGCCCGAGGTCCGCGGGGTCTTCGTCCCCGCCGGGCTCGCCGCCTTCGCCGGCTTCTCCCTGCTCGGCGTCTTCACCTCCGTCACCCCCGCCTTCCTCGCGCAGAGCCTGGGCATCGACAACCGCGCCGTCGTCGGCCTCGTCGTCTTCACCGGGTTCTTCGCCTCCACCCTCGGCCAGCTCGTGGTGCCGCGGCTGGGCACCGCCCGGGCGATCCCCCTCGGCTGCCTGGTGCTCATCGCCGGGCTCGCCCTGCTGGCCGCCTCACTCGCCTGGACCACCCTCCCGCCCCTGCTGCTCAGCGCCCTGGTGGGCGGCGCCGGCCAGGGCATGGGCCTGCGCGGCGCGGTCGGGGAGGTCGCCGCGGCCGCCCCCGCCGAGCACCGCGGCGGCGTCCTCTCCGCGCTCTTCGTGGTCGCCTACTTCGGCATCTCGATCCCGGTCATCGGCGTCGGCTTGCTCTCCGAACCCCTCGGCCTCGCCCACGCCGGCCTCGTCTTCACCGCCTGCATGGCCGTCGTCGCCGCCGTCTCCGGCACCTACCTGCTCCGCCGCTCCCGCGCCACCGCCTGACCGGCCGGGCCGGACGGACCGGACCTGACGGGTCACCCGGTCCGCCGCAGCTCAGGCCCGGGCCTCAGAGCCCCCACAGCCCCTTGCCCAGAGTGGTGAGGCCGCCGGCCAGTGCCAGCAGCAGCACCAGCGACCGGGCCCGGCGGTCCGGGATCCGACCGGCCAGCGCCCGGCCGGCCAGCGCGCCGAGCGCCGTCGCGGCCGAGACCAGCACCCAGAGCGGCGCGGTCAGCTGGGGCAGGCCCTTGGCCGTGACGGAGAAGGCGTTCACCACGACCCCGTAGAACTGCGCGTTCGGCACGAACTCCCGCACCGACCAGCCCGCGTTGACGGCGTAGAGCGAGATGGCCGGGCCGCCGACCCCCGCCGAGGAGTTCATGAACCCGCTCGCCGCACCGGCGGCCACCGCTCCCCCGGCGCCCCGCAGCGACGGCACCCGGGCGCCTGCCATCACCAGCAGCACGGCCGCCGTCACCAGCACCCCCATGCCCGCCAGCAGGACCGGCTCCGGCAGCCGGGCCGCCACCCAGGCCCCGGCCGGTACGGTGCAGGCGGCCGCGGCGATCAACGGCAGCATCGCCGCCACCCGCACCTCCCGCCAGCCGTCCACCAGCCCGGCCGCGCTGATCGCACCGGCCGCGCAGTTCGCCAGCACCACGCCCTGCGCCGGGCCGAGCAGCAGCACCAGGGCGGGCGCCGCGACCAGCGCGAACCCCATCCCCGTCATCCGCTGCACGGACGCGCCCGCCAGCACGACGACACCCAGCAGGACGTCCGCGGCCCATCCACTGCTCACCGGCGGCTCCTCGTACGCGCTGGTCGTTCGTGGTCCCGCCCAGCGTCCACCCGGCGGACGGGTGCGGACAACGGCGTTTCCCGGCCGAACAGAGCCCAGGTCAGCCGGGCGACTGCCTGGCGGGCCGCTGCCCGGCCGTCCGGCCGCGGGGCGGGCACGCCGGGCCACGGTCGAAGCCCCACGTCGTCGGCCGTCCGGGGCCGATCACGAAGCGGCTGCGCGCCGGGCGCAGGCCGCCTCGGGCGGGCGGTGCTCGGCATCCGATCCCTCCGGAAAGGTCTCGTTTGTGCGACGGCGCTGACGCGGTGTCATCCGATCCCCTACGGTGACGCCTGCCGCAGTCGTCACCGCCAAGGGAGCACCACATGTCCCGGAGCCGTAAGCTCCACCGCCTCAGCACCCCCGACACCGACGAGCGCCGCGCGCAGCGGATGCTCTTCCGCCACCTGCGCGACGACACCAACGCCGACCGCGGCCGGATGGCGCGGCGGGTGCGCGAGCTCCAGCTGCTGCTGGCGATGGACCCGGTCGAGTTCGAGAGGCTGATCGCCCGGCTGATGGAGGCCATGGGCATGAAGGTCGAGCTGACGGCCCGCTCGCGGGACGGCGGGGTGGACGTCCGCGGGCTCGACACCGACCCGTTCCGGGGCGGGAACGTGATCGTGCAGGTGAAGCGGTACCGGGACACCGTCGCCCCGACGGCCGTCCGGGACCTCTACGGGACGCTGCAGCACGACGGGGCGGCCACCAAGGCCGTACTCGTCACCACCAGCAGGTTCGGCCCGAGTTCGCACCAGTTCGTGGCGGGCAAGCCGGTCACCCTGATCAACGGCGCCGAGCTGGTCGGTCTGCTCAAGCACCACGGTTTCCACGAGGTGTTCGCCGCCGCCCAGGACGGTGCCGGCGCGGGCGCCGCGGACGGCGCCGGGGAGGCGGACGGCCTGCCGGCGATCGAGGTCGCCACCGAGCCGGCGCGGCTGCTGCTGCACTGGACCGGCGAGGAGGAGTACGACATCGCGGCGCTGGTCTGCCGGGGGAACGCCGCACTCTCGGACGAGCACCTGGTGTTCTACAACAACGGGTCGACGCCGGACGGTTCGGTGCGACTGGTGACCGGGTACGGCGACGCCAACGCCTGTCTGATGGTCGACTTCGACGCGCTGCCCGCCGAGGCCGACCGGTTGGTCATCGTCGCCGCGGCCGACACCGAGAACCACCCCGGGGCCACCATGGCGGGCTTCGGCGGGCCGGCGCTGATCCTGGAGGCGGGCGCCGACCAGCCCGCGTCGGTGGTGCACCTGGCCGACGGTGCGGAGACCAACACCGCGATGCGCCTGGGCCGGTTCGACCGCGACGAGGCGGGCGACTGGGACTTCACCCCGGCCCTCGCCGGGTACCCGGGCGGCCTGCGCCAGGCCGTGATGGCCTACGGCGTGGAGGTCGACGAGGCGGACGGCGCCGACGCGGTGGACGAGGCCGTCGAGGTCGTCGAGGCCTGAGCCGGTCGCGGTCACCGGGGAACCGTCGAAGGCCGACCTGAGCGCCTGCCGGGGCTCGGTGGCCACGGTCCCCGGAACCGCATGCCGGCGTCCTCAGCTTCCGGTCCGACTCGACCGGCCCCGGCCCGGCGCACCGACCGGCACACCGTCCGGGGCCGCGGTCGGACCGGTCCCGGGTGTGCGGCGGCGGGCGAGAGCGAGGCCGGTCATCGCCGTGATCACCATCGCGGCGATGCCCACCAACGCCGCGGTGGTGTAGGCGTCGTCGTCCGGGAAGAGGCGGCCGGTGGCGGTGCCGGCCGCCAGCACCAGGCCGCCGATGGCGCTGCCCAGGGAGTAACCGACGCTGCGGACGACGTAGTTGAAGCTCATGGCGCTCGACGTCTCGCTCGTGGGTGTGACGGCCAGGATGACACCGGGCATGGCGGCCGAGAAGCTGCCGACGCCGAGGCCCAGCACGCCCATGGCCACCAGCAGTTCGGCCAGGCCGGACCGGGCCGTGGCGAACACGACGAACCCGCAGCCGACGACGGCGGCGCTGCCGGCCAGCAGCAGCGGGCCGTCGATCCGTTCGCGGACCCTCGGCGTGAGCCTGCCGGCGACGAACCCCAGCACGGAGAACGGGACGAGGACCAGCCCCGCGGCGAAGGTGGTCAGCCCGAAGCCGTAGCCGGCGCCGGGCGGCGTCTGCGCGTAGCGGGTGATGAGCGTGAGCAGCAGGTACATGCCGCTCCCGCCGACGAACATCGCGATGTTCGCGCCGGCGACCGCCGGGTGCCGTACCGCCCGGACGTCGACCAGCGGCGTCCTGCTGCGCAGCTCGGAGGTGGTCCACAGGCCGAGCAGGAGCACGGCGACGACGGCGAGGGTCACCGCCACGGCGAGGTGACGGCTCCACAGACTCCGCTCGCCGGCCAGGAACAGGGCGAGGAACAGCGCGCCCGCCAGGACGATCGCGCCGGCCACGTTCACTCGGGCGGAGCGGCCTGCGGGAGCCGCGGGCACGGAGCGCCAGGCGGTCAGGAGAGCGAGGGCGGTGACGAGCAGGCCGAGGCCGTAGGCGGCTCGCAGCCCACCGAACTCGGCGAGCAGGGCGACGAGCGGGTAGCCGACGCCGGCTCCGATGATGGAGACCACGGAGATCAGGGCGATCGTGGCCGCGCTGCGCTCCGCGGGAAGGTGGTCGCGGGCCACGCCCATCAACAGCGCGGTGAGGCCGAGTCCGACGCCTTGGGCCGCCCGGCCGACGAGCAGCCACCCGAACGGGAGCGGCAGCACGGTGAGCGCACTGCCCACGACGACGATCGCCAGCGTCGCGAGGATCGTGGCCCGCCGGTGCGGGCCGGCTCCGAGCCGGCCGAGGACGGGTGTGGCGACGGCACCGCTGAGCAGCGCGATGGTCAGCGTCCACTGGGCACTGTCGAGGGAGACGTGGAACGTGGTCGCCACGCTCGTGATGAGCGGTGTCCCGAGGCTGCCGACCGCCGCCACGACCAGGGCGATGAACATCAGGGCGGGGACCAGCGCCCGTGTCCCGGAACGTATCGGGGCGGTGCTCATCGGCCGGTCCTGCGCTTGGGCCGCGGCGACTGCTCCGGCTCCGCCCCGGCGTGACTCTCGAGCTCCGCCAGGTGCAGCAGCGCCGGAAGGGCCGCCGCCAGGGCCTCGACCTCGTCATCGGTGAGCCCTTCGACCAACCGCGCGTACGCGTCGACGCCCGCCTGGCGCCGCGTCCGGACGTAGGACGCGCCGGCCTCGGTCAGGCACACCAGCGTGACCCGCCTGTCGGACGGATCGCCCGTCCGCTCGACCAGGCCGGATTCCTCCATGCCGCGGACCAGGACGGTCATCGCGGGCTGGGTGACGCCCTCGGCCGCGGCCAGATCGGTGATCCGCCGCGGGCCGGTCTTGTCCAGGGTGGCCAGGGTCGCGGCGGAGGTGAGGCTCATGTCGCGGGGAAGGCGCCTCACGGCCCTGGTGGCCAGGCCGTAGAGGGCCGACCCGATGGCGGCGGGGGCGTCGGGCGCGGGGTCTTGGTGACTCATGCTCGAAGCATAGCTGTTTTATATGAATCCTTTATGCACTTTGCGGCGAAGGGTTCCGGGCGCCGACCCCGTCCCGGTTCCGCCGTTGTCCGGCGCCGGCGGCCGCACCCCGGGTAGCCTGGGAACCGCCTTCCCCAGCTCACTTGGCCAATCACACGGTGCGAGACGTCCGTGCCATCGCCGGCAGTGGCTCCGGGCGCCTCCTCGGGACCTCGGTGGAGTTCATGGCAGCCTTCGGCAGGGAAACGACCGACCGCCCCGGCGGCACCCCGGGGCGCGGGGATCTGGAGCGGCTCTTCGGGCGGCGGTTCGCCCTCATCGGCATGATCCACCTGTTGCCGCTCCCCGGCTCGCCCCGGTTCGTCCCGGAGCGCGGGATGGCCGAGGTGGTCCGGCGGGCCACGGAGGAGGCCCGGCTGCTCGTCGACGCGGGGTTCGACGGGCTGATCGTCGAGAACGGCTGGGACATCCCGTTCCTCAAGCCCGACGACATCGGCCCCGAGACGCCGGCGGCGATGGCCGTCGCCACGGCCGAGGTGGCGCGCGCCGTGGGCGTGCCGCTGGGGGTCAACTGCCTGGCCAACGCCGTCGACCGCTCGCTCGCGGTGGCCGCCGCCACCGGCGCCCGGTTCGTGCGCTCCAACCAGTGGGCCAACGCCTACGTGGCGAACGAGGGCCTCGTCGAGGGGCGGGCCGGGCTGATGACGCGCTACCGGCGGGCGATCGGCGCCGAGCACGTGACGGTCTGGGCCGACGTCCAGGTCAAGCTCGGCTCGCACGCGATCACCGCGGACCGCTCGCTGACCGACCAGGCCCGGGACGCGGCCTGGTTCGACGCGGACGCCCTGATCGTCACTGGGACCAGGCTCGGCGACGCGCCCCTGACGGACCACCTGGAGACGGTCCGCGCGGCCACCGACCTGCCCCTGGTGGCGGGCTCCGGCGTACGGGTCGAGAACCTGGCGGACGTCGTTCCGCACGCCGACGGCGCCATCGTCGGCAGTTCCATCAAATCCGGCGGGGTCTGGCACGGCCGGATCGACCGTGGGGTCTGTGAGCGGTTGAGTGCCGCACGGGACGAATTGGAAAAGCGGTTCGAGGATTCGGGCCCGTCCGACAACCTGTCGGACTGACCGGGGAATTCGGCCATTCCCGAGATCACCACGGCGTCGTTGCGCGAACCGATTCGCGCCTCATATATTGACCGGGTCATCTCCTGTCGGCCGTGCCGGCACGATCGGCACGGTACGGGGTTTCGCACGCGGAACGATCAACGGGGGGATCGGACGGGCCCGCACGTGCGGCGGCCCGGTGCGGCCCGGTCGGGGGTGACCGGATCTCCGGCTCCGAGTTCGAGGAAAGCGCTCCCTGACGTCCCGGGAGCGCCTGAGCCAATGACGAGGCGCGCCCGTTCGCCGGGGCCCGCCCCTGAGCGTCGAGGAGTGGATCATGAGGTTATTACGGTACGTCCCGGTGGCGGCCGCCGGCGCCGCCTCGCTGGCCTTCACCGCGAAGGCGGCACGCACGGTGCGCGAGCGCCGGTACTACGAGAAGCAGGGCGTCGCGTTCAGCCGGACCTACCCGCTCATCGGGTCCGAGACCGACGTATCCGGGCTGATCGGCCGGAACAAGACCCGGGACTATCTCTACCTGGACCATCCGGCCACGGATTTCGTGGGAAGCATTCGCGGTTTCGACATCCAGCTCTACGCGGTGAACCGGCAGGCGACGGAGATCCTCACCTCCCCGGCGGTCACCGGAAAGTACATCGACCGGGACACGCCCGCCCTGTATTCCTTCGGGCAGTTGTCCCCCTCGGCGATGACGTTCCAGAAGATCACCACCGAACACTTCGGCGACCGCAAACGCAACCTCGGAAAGGGCTTCGACCAGGAGCGGATCGACGAACTCTCGGCCCGGCGGGCCGCCGGGACGTGCGCGGCGTTCGACGCCCGGGCCCCGCTCGACATGAAGACCATCGCGGGCGACTACACCCGTGAGGTCATGGGCGAGTTCGTCTGGGGACAGGACGCGATGCGGCTCACGGTGTCCTACAAGGACGGCCGCGGAAACGTGTCGCAGGTGCCCTTCATGCTCTCCCTGAACGAGACCTTCACCGGCCTGCGGTTCTACTCCAACCGCTTCTGGAACCGGGTCCACTTCCCGATGGCGACCTGGCCGGTCACCCGGGAGGCCCGGCGCCTGCAGTACAACATCAGGGCGCTGCAGGACCACCTGGCGGAGCTGCTGCAGGGCGTCCCCGGGCCCGGGACGGTGTGGGAGCAGGTCGCCACCGGCAACGGGAAGCTCGACATCCCGCTGGAGATCACCCGGGACGACCTCCTGACGGCCTCCATCGCCGGCCTGGACACCGTCCAGAACACCATCCTCGCCACCCTCTGGTACGTCCTCCAGCCGGAGAACGCCACCTGGTGCGAGGCGATCGCGGGCAGCACCGGCGACCGCAAGGACGAGCTGGTCGAGGCCTGCGTCAGCGAGTCGCTCCGGCTCAGCCCGCCCGGATCGGTCATCAACAACAAGATCGTCGAGGACTTCGACGTGGACGTCGAGGGGCGCCGCTACCTGCTGCGCAAGGGCACCCGGGTGATGCCCAACATCCACGCGCTGCACGCCCGTTACGGCGACGCCTTCCTGCCCGAGCGCTTCCTGCCCGAGGCCAAGGGCTCCGAGCCGTACGTGCTGCCCTTCGGCAAGGGCCGGCGCAGCTGCCCCGGGCGCAACCTCGGCATGGTGATGGCGAAGAACTTCGTCAGCCGGTTCGTCACCGAGCACCCCGAGGCGCGGATCACCAACCTCGCGGACAAGGACATCCACTTCAACAACCTCTCGCACTCCCAGCTGCTGATCGCCATCGGCCCGGCCGCGGCGCACGGCTACGACACCGCCGGCTCCTGCCCCGTCCTCCCGGCCTGACCGTGGCGCCACGGGACGCGGAACTCCGCCCCGCGCGGGGCGCCGGGGAGGGCTGGCTGCCCTCGGTGGCGGTGTCGCGGTGCGAGGAGCAGGGTGGCGGGGACGCCCTGGGCGGCGGCGCCGGGTACGGGCCGCCGGTGCTGACCGCCAACGACGTGGGCGGGCTGGCCGAGTTCAGCGCGGACGGCATCCAGTTCGGCTTCTCGGTCTTCGAGGGGATGCGCGCGTTCGTCGCCGCCCCGGAGTTCCTGGTCTTCCGCTCGCGCGACCACCACGAGCGGCTGCGGGCCTCCTGCGCGGCGCTCGCACTGCCCTGTCCGTCCTACGAGGTGTTCATCGCGGCCGTCGAGCGGGCGGTGCGCGCCAACTGGGACGGCGGGGAGCCCCGGCTCTACCTGAGACCGGTGGTGTTCGCCGCAGGCGGCGACCTCATGCCCCTGCGGAGCCGGACGTCGGTGTTCGCCGTCCTGGTGAAGCGCTTCGACCCGGCCGCCGAGGGCCTGGCCGTCCTCGTCGAGGGCGGCGCGCCACGCACGCTCCCGGCGTTCGCGAGCGTCAAGACCGCCGGGAACTACACGAGTTCGGCACTGGCGATGCGCCGGGCGGTGGCCGCGGGCTGTGACACGGTGCTCTGGCTGGACGGCGACGGCCACCTCCAGGAGTGCACCACGACGAACGTGTTCCTCCAGCTGGACGGCCGGCTGGTCACCCCGCCCCTGGGCTCGATCCTGCCCGGAGTCACCCGCCGGACGGTGCTCGACCTGCTGGCCGGCATGGGCGAGCAGGTGGTCGAACGCCACGTCCACGTCTCGGAGTTGTCCGCCGCCCTGGCCCGCGGCGAGCAGCTGCACGTCTTCACCACCTCCACGGCGCTCGGCCTGCGGCCGGTGACCCGCCTGCGGCTGGACTCCACGGACCACCGGCTCGGCGGAAGCGCACCGGAGGCCTGGCGGCGGGTGGCCGAGCAGTACTCCCTGGTGACGGCGGGGTTCACCGCCGCGGCCGGGCCCCACGCGCCGATCCTGGCGCGTTCGCACCGCGCCGACCTGCGCGGCCCGGCCTGAGCCGAGCCGGTCGGCGGATCAGAGAAGCCTCCCTCTCCCAACGGATTGGATCGACGTGGTAGTCCTCCTGGCCCAGGGCCCGATACACACCCGGTACGGCGACTTCACCGAGTACCTCTTCTACGACGGCCGCAACGAGTCGATCGCCATCGTCATGGGCGACATCGCGGGCGGGCAGGGCGTGCTCTGCCGGGTGCACTCGCACTGCACGTCCGCCCACGTCTTCAACGGCGTCGAGTGCGACTGCCGGGAGCAGATGGCGATGGCGCAGGAGAAGGTCCGGCGCGCCGGCGCCGGGATCATCGTGTGGCTGGACCAGGACGGCAAGGGCAACGGCCGGATGGCCGAACTGCTCACCGCCTCGCTCAAGGCCGAGGGGGTCGCCCAGACCGAGGCGTACGCGCGGCTCGGCTTCCCGCGGGACGCCCGGTCCTTCGACGGGGCGGCCGAGATCCTGAAGTTCTTCGGCGTCGGCTCGGTGACGCTGATGTCCAACAACCCGGAGAAGGCCGGCGGGCTGCGCGCCTGCGGCATCACCGTCGCCGGCACGGAGGCGCTGACCGTCGTCCCGGACAACCCCCTGGTGGAGAAGACGCTCCGGGACAAGGTCCGGTACCAGAACCACACGATCGAACTCTGAGCGGGGAGGACGAGCATGACCAACGGGCCGATCGATCCGATCAGGGTCTGCGCGGTGTCGGACCTGTCCGAGGACAAGGGATACCGGGTCGCCGCGGTGTCGCCGCCGATCGCGGTCTTCCTCGGCCGGGACGGCGCGGTGCACGTCGTCGACGACTCCTGCACCCACCAGACCGCGGCGCTGTCGGACGGGTGGGTCGACGACTGCGTCGTGGAGTGCCCGCTGCACATGTCCCGGTTCGACCTGCGCACCGGGGCGGTGGACGCTCCGCCCGCGAAGGCCCCCGTCCGGGTCCACGCCGCCGAGGTCGTCGACGGCGAGGTCTGGGTGACGCTGTCGCAGGAGGCGCCGAACCTTCCGCCGGGCGTCCGCGCCCGGTCCTGACGGCCGGCGCGGCCCGGGTCGGTGACCGGGTCGCGCCGCGCGCGGGCCGGGTCCTCCCCGGCGGCGCTCAGGCCGACTCCTCCTCGGCCGTGCTCAGGCCGACTCCTCCTCGGCCGTGCTCAGGCCGACTCCTCCTCGGCCGTGCTCAGGCCGACTCCTCCTCGGCGACCGGCTCGCGCGCCGCCCGGCCCGGCCCGGCCCCCGGGGCCGTGGCGGCGGCCGGACCCGGGTCGGAGCGCCGGGTCTGCGCCGAGAAGGCCACCCGCACCACCAGGCCGGCGAGCAGCGCCCAGAAGGCCGAGCTGACGCCCGCCAGCGTGGTGCCCGAGGCGGCGACCACGAAGGTGACCGTCGCCGCCGTCCGCTCCGCCACCGGGACGCCCGTGGCCGACTCCCCTCCCCCGCCGAGCGCGGCCGACAGCGCGTGGCCGAGCGTCCCCAGCAGGGCGAGCCCGGCCACCGTGCCGACCACCTCGGCCGGGGCGACGGCGAGGAAGCTGATGAGGGCCGTGGTCCCCGCGGCGATGCCCAGGTAGGTGATGCCGAACGCCTGGGAGGAGAGCCACCGGCGGGCCGGGTCCGGGTGCGCCTCCGGCGAGGCGGGCAGCGCGGCGCTGATCGCCGCGAGGTTGACGGCGTGCCCGCCGAACGGTGCGGCCAGCATGCTGCCCAGACCGGTGACCACCATCGCCGGGCGCCACGGGACGCGGTACCCGAAGGAGCTCATGATCGCGATGCCCGGCACGTTCTGCGCGGCCATCGTCACCACGTAGAGCGGCAGGGCGATGCCGGCCACCGCGGCCCAGCTCAGCCGGGGCCCGGTCAGGGCCAGCTGCGGGAGCCAGGGCCCGTGCAGACCCTGCCCGCGGACGGCCAGGACGCCGACGACCAGCACCATGGCGCCGAAGGCCGCCGGGACGGCCCACCGCGGCGCGGTCACCACCGCGACCAGCCAGGTCAGCAGGATCGGGGCGACCTCCCAGGGGTGCGAGCCGAGCGCCTTGACCGGGACGAGGCAGAGTTCGAGGAGGACGCCGGCGAGCATCGCCTGGGCGATCGACGCCGGGATCGCCGCCACCTTGGCGCCGAGCCGCGGCCAGAGGCCGGTGACGGCCACCAGGGCGCCCGCGACCAGGAACCCGCCCACCGCCGCCGGCCACCCGCCGGTCACCTGCCCGGCGCTCGCCAGCACGGCGGCACCCGGCGTGGACCAGGCGGCGGTGATCGGCATGCGGCAGCGTCTGCTCAGCCAGAGGCTGGCCACCCCGAGCGCGGCGCAGAGCGCCACCAGCCCGGAGGCCGCCTGGGCCGGACTCGCCCCCACGGCGCGCAGGCCCGTGAGGACCGCCGCGAAGGTGCTGGTGTATCCGATGAACGCGATCGCGATGCCGGTGACGACGGGCTGCCCTCGTTCCACCCCTGGCACACTACCGAGCCGCGCCGCCCCCGGGTGCCGTTTCGATCCCCCGGCCGTCAACTCCCCTTCGGCGCGGCCCGAACGGGCAGCGGAATCGACCCGAACGGACCAGCCCGGCCCCCACGGCTACCAGGACCCCCACGGCTACCAGGGGACGGTCTCCCCGTGGAGGTCGAGGAACTGCAGGCCCGGCGCGCCCGCCTGGGCCTCCAGCACGTCGACCACGGCCGGGATGCTCTCCTCGGGGGCGAGCAGCGCGTCGGGCCCGCCGAGTTCGGTCCGGTTGTGGCCCGGGTCGATGAGCAGCTTGGTCCGTCCGTCGTCGGCGCAGCGGGTGGCGTGGCTGCGCATCAGCTGGTTGAGCGCGGCCTTGCTGGCCTTGTAGAGCTCGTAGCCCTCCTCGGTGTTGCGCGAGACGCTGCCCTGGTCGGAGGACATCACGGCGACCGTCCCGCCGGGCGGGACGAGGTCGCGCAGGGCCTCCACGGCGCGCAGCGGGCTCAGCGCGTTGGTGATCATCACCTCGGTGAACATCTCGGTGCCGACCTCGGTGATCGGCAGGTCGCCGCGGTCGATCGCGGCGTTGACGAAGAGCAGGTCGAGTGCGCGGCCGCTCAGCCGCTCGCGCAGGGCGGCCAGCTCCTCCGGGCTGGTCATCTCCAGCGACTCGACCGTCAGCCGCCCGCCGGAGGCCTCGGCCAGAGCGATGAGCGCGTCCGCGTTCCGGCGCGCCGTGGCGACCACCTCCCAGCCGCGGCGGGCGAGCTCCTCCGCCAGGACGAGCCCCAGGCCGCGCGAGGCTCCGATGACCAGCGCCCGCCGCCGGGGGGTGGGTGATGGGGTGGTGAGTGACACGTCTTCTCCTTCAGTGCAAGGGACTTCGAATTTGTCGCAACGCCACGTCCAGACGAGACGTCGCGTCCACACTAGGTCATGATTCCCGAAGCCGGTACCGTGTTCCGCATGCCTGCCACACCCTCCCGGCCCCCACGGCCGCGAAGCTCCGAGCCCCCGGCCCCCCGGACGCACTCCGGCAGCCGCCGCGACGAGGCCGCCCGCCTCGCCGTCCTGCACGCCGCCGACGACCTGCTCGTCGAGCACGGCTTCGGCGCCCTCACCGTCGAGGCGATCGCCCGCCGCGCCGGCGTCTCCAAGCAGACGATCTACCGCTGGTGGCCGTCCAAGGTCGAGATCCTGCTCGACACCCTCGTCGAGGACATCGGGAAGCAGCTGCCGATCCCCGCCGGCAAGCCCACCGCGGAGGCCGTCCGGCGCTACCTGCGCGGCTATGCGCGGTTCCTCACCCGCGACCCGGCCGGGAAGGTCCTGCTCGCACTCCTCGCCGAGGCGCAGCACGACCCCGCCACCGCCGCACTCCTGCACGAGCGCCACCTCGGCCCGCGCCGCCGCCAGGAGCGCGAGCTGCTCACCCGCGCCGTCGAGGCCGGCGAGATCGCCCCCGCCCTGGCCCCCGACGCGATTCTCGACGCCCTGCTCGGCCCGATCGCCTACCGCGCCCTCACCGGCGCGTCCGTCCCCCGCGGCCTGGTGGACGTGCTCGTCGACGGCCTGCTCAGACCACGGTCCGGCTGAGTGCTCGCGCTGCCGCACCCCTGACGGAGCGCCGGTCCGAGCGCAGGGCCCGGATTCTGGACTTGAGGGTCCATTTTCCGGCTCCCACCTTCTCCGTCGAGGCCCGGTGCGGACCGGGCGGCCGATGACGAGAGAGCAGGCTCCCCGTGCACGCGGTACTGATCACCACCCACGGCGGCCCCGAGGTCATGCGGTGGACCGAGCTGCCCGACCCCGTCCCGGGCAGGGTGGCCTCCCCCTTGGCGGTCAGTCTGGCGGTCTGCGGACCCGGCATCGTTGCGCTCCCCCGGAGGACCGGACTGGCCGGTCCATTCTCACCGGGGCGCCGGGTTGACCTGGATCGCGGTCCCAGTGCGCGGCGCGGCGGCGGGATTTGGGTCATCGGACAGCGTCAACTGACGGATGCAGCCGCCCGGCGCCGTGGTCGACAGTCGGTGGTGCCGACGCCGTCGCCTCGGCAGGCCGCGGCGATCCCAGCTCGGCGCCGCGCACCGGGCGGCCCGACCGTACGACGGAGGAACAGAGATGATCGACAGGCGCACCTTCAACCGGGCCGTCGGGCTGGGGGCGGGCGCCACCGCCCTGTCGCTGGCCGGCCGGCCGGCCGCCGCGGACACCCGCCCGGCCGCTGACGCCCGAGGCGGCGCAGCCGGTGGCAGCACGCCCTTCGCCGCGCTGCGGCAGGTCCGCGCCGGGGTGCTGGACGTCGGCTACGCCGAGGACGGGCCGGCCGACGGACCGGTGGTCCTCCTCCTGCACGGCTGGCCATACGACATCCACAGCTACGTCGACGTCGCGCCGCAGCTCGCCGCGCGCGGCTACCGGGTCATCGTCCCGTACCTGCGCGGGCACGGGAGCACCCGGTTCCTCTCCGACCGGACGCCGCGCAACGGCCAGCAGGCGGCGATCGCGGTCGACGTCCTCGCACTGATGGACGCCCTGGGCATCGACCGGGCCGTCCTGGCCGGGTTCGACTGGGGCTCGCGCACCGCCGCCATCATCGCGGCGCTGTGGCCCGAGCGGGTCAAGGCGCTGGTCGCGGTCAGCGGGTACATCATCACCGACCGCGCGATGCAGCAGGAGCCACTGACGGCCGCCGCCGAGCACACCTGGTGGTATCAGTTCTACTTCGCCACCGAGCGCGGCCGCCGCGCCATGGCGGACCGTACCAAGCGGCACGAGCTGTGCCGCTTCGTCTGGGACACCGTCTCCCCGACCTGGCAGTTCGACGACGCCGTCTTCGAGCGCACCGCCGCCGCCTTCGACAACCCGGACTACCCGGCGATCGTCGTCCACAACTACCGCTGGCGGCTGAGCCTCGCCGAGGGCGAGCGCCGCTACGACCGCCTGGAGGAGCGCCTCGCCGCGCGGCCCCGGATCGGTGTGCCGACCGTCACCCTCGACCCCGGGCGCGACCCGTTCACCGCGCCCGGCGACGGCTCCTCCTACCGCCAGTTCTTCACCGGCCCCTACCTCCACCGCACGCTCCCCGACGTCGGCCACAACCTGCCGCAGGAGGCACCGGCCGACTTCGTGCGGGCCGTCGTGGACGCCGACCGCCTCTGAGGCCGCCCGGGCCGGTCCGCCCGGTCTGTCCGGGCCGGCGGCGGCGGGCCGGGCCCGCTCAGCCGCCGGCCGGGAGCCGGTCGGGCGTGCGCGCGGCCGGGCGGCGGCCCGGGTCGCAGTGCGCGTGCAGCAGCCGGGCGAGCTCCCGGCCGGGCTCCACGCCGAGCTCCCGGCTGGTCAGCCCGCGGTAGGCGTCGTAGCTGCGCAGCGCCTCGACGAGGTTCCCCTCCGCCAGGTGGGCCTCGATCAGGACCCGTTGGGCGCTCTCCCGCAGCGGTTCGACGCCGACCGCGACCATCGCCGACTCGACCGCCTCGGCGCAGCGGCCCGCCCGCACCAGGTGGCGGCTGAGCGCCTCCAGTCCGTGCAGCAGCCGCTGCCTGATCCGCTCGCGCTCGATCAGCACCCAGTCGTCGTACCAGCCGGGCAGCAGGTCCAGCGCGTCGGCGCGCCACCGGAAGGTGCACAGGTCGGCGGTGGTCGCGGTGCCGGCGATCAGGCGCCCCGCCCAGTCGCACAGGACGTACAGGTCGACGACGGTGTGCTCGCGCACCGAGAGCGAGCACTTGTCGGAGTCGAGCACGTCGATGCCGGCCGCCTTGAGCCGCCACAGCGCCGAGCGCAGGTTGCCGGCCGCGCGCAGGTCGCCGCCCTCCGGCCAGAGGGTGCCCGCGGCGTGGCGGCGCTCCACCCACCCGCCGTTGAGCGCGACGAAGGCCAGCAGCCGTTTGCTGCCCTCCGGCACCTCCAGCCGGCGGCCCGCGTGCACCACCCGCGGATGGCCGAACAGGTGCAGCGTCGGCGCGCTCCCCTGCGCAGGGATCAGGATCGGCGATTCCAGAAACGGCGCGTGCATGGCGGTCCTCCCCGTGAAAGCCCGGCCAAGAGGCTATGCGCACCTCGTCACTGGACCGTCACGGTGCGCAACCAGATCGTGCCTACCCGTCCTTTCTCTCCGTACACCTGGTCAGCTCTGCCCCCTTCCGACGCGACAGCCCCTCAGGAAGGCCGCCACCAGGGCCAGAACCGTTTCCGCATCCGTCGTCCGGCAGCGGGACTCGGCCGAGGAGGAGCGGAGGTCGGTACTCGCCGTGACGGTGATCAGCAGCCGGCCCGGCGCCTGCGGCTCCACCCGCAGCACGCACACGGCGGCGGACGGGAGCTCCGCCTCGTCCACCGGTCTCACCGGTCGTCGCCCGGCCCGGCGGGCGGCGGGCCGTCCGGAGCCGGTCCGGTCTCCTCACCCCTCCCGGCGGGCGGCGGGCCGTCCGGGGCGGCGACCGGCTCCCCGTGCTGCCCGGCTGCGGTCGGCTCCGAACCCTCCCGGTCCGACCCCTGCGACGGGCAGTAGCGCCGGCGGCTGCGCACGAACGCCACCCACCCGCCCGTCCAGGCACCGTCCTGCACCGCGCCGCCCACCGGGACCAGCACGTCCACCTCCGCCCCGGAGTCGAGCGGGATCCGGTCGCGGTGCTGCGCCTGCTGCACGGCCTCGGCGATGTCGGCCCGGGTGGCGTAGCAGAAGGACAGGCCCAGCCGGTCGCCGAGCAGCCGTCGCACCTCGCGCTGCAGCAGGTCCGGGTCGCTGCGGACGGCCAGGTAGCCGGCCGGGGGCAGCTCGCCGAAGCCGCGTTCGGTGAGCGGGGGCAGCGGCAGCCCCACGGCGGCCCGGTCGTCCGCCAGCTGGTCGCGGATGCGTGACCTGGCCCGCTCCAGGGACCGGCGCATCTCCAGGGCGATCCCCGACCGGGCGCGCCCGGCCCGGTCGACGAGCTGGCCGATCTCGGCCTCCACCTCCTTGAGCATCTGGTCGGTCGCGCGTTCGGCCGCCGCGTCCGTGCGGGTGTCGCGCCACTGCGCCGACTGTGCCTGGAACTGGAGGATCTGCGCCGCGTACGCGCTCCACGGCCGCATGCCCAGCCGGCCCTGCCACCAGCGCTCCGGCGGCGGCGCACCCACCTCGCGGCGGGCCGCCCAGACGTCCACCACCCACTGCGCGGTGTCCGGGCCGACCGGGATCACCAGCGCGACCCGGACGGGCGGGCGCGAGTAGTCGGCCGGCGGCTCCCAGGCGGTCGGCAGGACGGCCGGGTCCGCCGTCCAGGGCGAGTCGTCCCGCTGCTCGGCCTCGAACAGCCGGGAGGCCAGCCAGTTGCGGCGGTTCGGGCTCAGCTGCTCCTCCAGCCCGGTCATCCGGGCCGCCGTCAGGCCGATCCGCACCCCCTCGGCGGTGTACTGCCGGTTGGTGGTGGGGCCCGCGCACGGGTCCTCGCAGAGCAACCCCTGGACGGCCGTCTCGCCGTAGTCCCAGTCGGTGCGCGTCACCTCCACCCACCAGAAGGCGTCGTTGCCGGGCCGCAGGTCCTTCAGCGGCAGCGACACCTCGTGCCGGGAGCGCAGCGGGCGCCCGGCCGCGTCGATCGCCAGTCCGCCGCCGACCTTCAACTCACCCTGGACGACGGCCACCTGGAAGCCCTCGACCACCCCGGGGCCGCCCGAGCGGCCGACCGCGGAGCCGAACTCCCGGGCGTAGTCCTGGATCCGGTTCAGGTGCTCGGCCCGCAGGAACAGCCCGTCGAAGGCGCGCAGCCGGTCGATGTCGCCGCCCGCGGTGTCCGGCGTGCCGGCGGATCGCTCGTCGGGCGTGCCGGCCGGTGCGGTGGGGGTCGCGGCCGCCGCCCCGGGCCCGTCGGTGCCGCCCGGCCCCGCGGCCGCGCCGCTCTCGGCGATGGTCATGACTCGGACCTCCCGGCGTCGGCGGTGTGGTTCTGCAGGTACCCGGTGACAACGGCGTCGCGGCCGTCGTGCCGCCCCGCCGCCGGCCCGTCCAGCAGGCCGGCGAACGGCACCCACGGGTCCGTCCCGTAGCACGGCTCCGGTCCGGTGCCGCGGATCAGCACCCGCGCCAGCCGGTGCGCCGGCGGGTGTTCGAGGTCGAGGACGGCCCGGGTGCCGCCGTCGGTCAGCCGCACCCCGGCCACCGGGCTGCGCGCCCAGCCCGCGCCGTGCTCGGAGAGCGAGGTGATCGTGACGGCCTGCTCCAGCGAGCGGCGGTCCACCGGCCGGTCGAAGCAGAGGCTGAGGCAGGTGTTGCCGCGGGACCACCGCAGCGAGCCCGGATCCAGCCGGGGCCCGTCGGCGTCCTCGGGCACGGCCTCCCCGAGCAGTCCGGGGGCCAGGCCGCAGAGCAGGTCCTGGATCGCGCCGGTGGGCAGCAGCACGGACCGGACCAGCTGGTCCACCACCACGTCCGCGACCCGGACGCCGCCGGGGCCGGTCAGCACGTCGAAGTCCAGCTTCGCCAGGACGACCGGCGCGTGGTCCTCCGTCACCGGGAAGAGCTGCGGGCAGGCGTCGCCCTCCTCGCGCCCGGGCGTGTCCTGGCCCGCGTCGCGGGCGGCCAGCCGCCGGAACTCCGCCAGCAGCCGTTCGGCCCGCTGCGCGGGCGGGGCGGCCCGCACCCGGTCGGCGGCCTCGGCCGCCTGCCGGCCGGCCGTGTCCTCCGGGCCGGCCACCTCGTCCAGGCCGAGCAGCACCCGCAGCCGGTGGTACGGGCGGGGGCGGGGCGGTTCGTCGCCGCGGACCACCACCCGGACGGTCTCGGTGATCCGGGAGTAGTCGTCGTGCCGGCGGGTGATGTCGCACGGGTCGGCCAGGGCCGGTACAGGGCGGCCGGCGCAGCTCCCGAACTCGGCCACCAGCCAGGCCGTGACCGGCCGGCCCTCGCCGGGGCAGGGCGGCTGCGCCGCGTCCGCCGGGCCCGGGGCAGCGCCGGGGGCCGGGTGGTCCTCGGCCCAGCGGGTGGCCCAGGCGGTCAGCGACGCACAGGCCTCGGCCTCCAGGGCGAGTTCGCGGCCCCAGCCGTCCACGGCGAGGCCGGGCGCGGTGCGCAGCCGGTCGCCGTCGGCGTCGAGGCGCACGCCGTACCCCCAGACGACGCCCGGCCCGTGCAGCCAGGCCGAGTGCAGCATCTGCTTGCCGCGCGGATTGCCCATCAGCACCCGGAAGTCGTCCTCGCCGAGCAGCATGCCGAAGGCCACCCGCAGGGCGCTGAACGGCGTCACCGGCAGCTCGTCCGCCCGGCCCGGGCCGTCGGGCGGCCCCGCCGCCGAACCGCCCGTCGAACCGCCCGGGCCGCACGGGCCGCAGGGCCCTGGGGGCCCGGCACCGCCCGGCTGGCCCGGGCCGCCACCGGCCGTACCACCGCAACCGCAGGGTGCGCCGCCGCTGCCGAACGCCGTCATGTCCTCTCCTCCCTGGTGGGCCGGACGGCGGCCGCGCCGAGCGCGCGCAGCGCCCGCTCGTCCGCGGCCCCGCCGGATGGGGCGGCCGGATCCGCCGGGAACGGCCGGTTCGCCTTGGCGTACTCCCGCCGCATCGCGTCGACCAGGTGGCCCCGGCCGACCCTGCCCCCGGCCTCGGCCGCCCGGAAGGCCGCGGCGATCGCGGCGTTGCGGATCCAGCCGCCGGGGACGGGGTAGCGGTGCGCGAGCGAGGCCAGGTCGATGCCGTCCTCCCGCACCGGGGCCGGCAGGTGCAGCCGCCAGAGCCGGTGGCGCTCCGCCTCCCCCGGGAGGTCGAAGGCGACGACGAAGTCCATCCGGCGGATGAACGCGGCGTCGATGTTCTGCCGCAGGTTGGTGGCCAGCACGGCCAGGCCGTCGAAGCGGTCCAGCCGCTGGAGCAGGTAGGCCGTCTCCAGGTTGGCGAAGCGGTCGTTGGCGCCGGAGATCTCGGTCCGCGCCCCGAACAGGGCGTCCGCCTCGTCGAGGAGGAGCACCGCCTGCAGCCGTTCCGCGGCGTCGAACGCGGCGGCCAGGTTCTTCTCCGTCTCCCCGATCCACTTGGAGACCACCTGCGAGACGTCCACCACCAGCAGGTCCGTCCCGGCGGCGGTGGCCAGCACCTCGGCCGCCAGCGACTTGCCGGTGCCGGGCGCCCCGGTGAACAGCAGCCGCACGCCGCGGTCCGCGCGGGCCGCCTCGCGCAGCCCCCAGTCGTCCAGCACCACCGACTGGTGCGCCAACCGGGAGACGGCGTCCCGCAGTTGCCGGTCCGACTCGGCCGCCACGACCAGCCGGCCCCAGGACGCCCGGGGGCTGAGCAGCTCCACTCCGGGCGGGAGGGCGGCACCCGCCCTGGCCCGGACCGCGGCCGAGACGTCCGGCGCGGCGCCGCCCGGCGCGAGCTCCGCCCAGCTCCGCACGTCCAGGGCCACCTGGGCGGTCAGCGCCGGGTCCAGCGGGTGACGGGCCGCCAGCTGCGGGGCCCGCCCGGCCTCGCCGGGCAGCGCCGCCCGCCAGGCCGCCCGGCGGTCCTCGGTGCCGATCGGCCCGACCGGCACGGTGAGCACCGACCGTTCCGGGCCCGGCCGCACCGCGCCGGGCCCGGCGCAGACCAGGACCGGGCCGACCACCCGGCGCAGGTCCAGCCGGGCCGGACCGGCCCCCTCCTCCGGCCGCGCCACCACCAGGACGGGCACCCCGCCGCGGGCGGCCGCGTGCAGGCCGAGCAGGCCCGGCCCCGCCGGGTCCTCGGGGCGCACCCGCCCGGCCACCGGTCGCAGCCCGGCGGCGCGGGCCAGGGCCGCGCAGCGGCTCAGCGCGATCGTCTCGTCGGGCGCGGTGACCACGACGGTCCGCGGGGCCGTGGCACGCAGTGCGGCGACGGCCCGTTCGGCCTCCGGTCGCGCCAGCCAGCCGTCGAGTCCGGCGACCGGCGGGCCGACCTCGACCTCGGCCGGCTCCCCCGGCAGGGCGGCGCAGCCGTGCAGGGCCGCCCAGAGCCCGTCGGCCAGCCGCAGGCTGCGGTCGTGGAAGGTGCCCTCGCCGTGGACCACGAGGGCGCCGGTGCGGACGGCCGCGCCCTCGTGGAGGAGGCGGCGCAGCGCGGCGCGGTCGACGGCGGCGACGTGGTCGACGGCGGGGACGCGGCCCGGATCGTCGTCCGGCGCGTGGTCGTCGTCGTGGGCGTGGTCGAGCAGCAGGGCGGCGAGGCCGACGCTCGGGTGGGAGTCGCCGCGCGGGTGCATCGCCCGGAAGGTCCTGGCCAGGCCCTCGTGCTCCTCCGGGAGCCCGGCGAGCAGCAGCAGGTCGAGCTCCGCCGCGGTGAGGCCCAGCCGTTCCACGAGACGGCGGACCGGCGACGAGCCGGTGTGCTCCGCCGGGCCGCCCGCTGCGGCGGCGTCCGCCCACTCCCGCAGGAAGCGGGCGGAGGAGTCCCCGGAGTCCGTGCCGCAGGTGTCGTCGAGCAGCCCGGCGAGCCGCCGGGCCGGGCCGGCCGCCCGGGCGGTGAGTTCGCGGCTGACCGCCTCGGGCGCCGGATGGGCGTCCGAGGGCGTGCCGAGCGGTGCTCCGGACGGCTCAGGCATAGACGTACCTCACCACCGCGCCGAGCCAGGGCACCCACCCCGGATCCAGGTCCAGCCCGGCCCGGCGGACCGTCAGGTCGGTGTCGGCCGCGGCGAGCCGGACCTCGATCCAGCCGGGTTCGGCCGCCACCTCGCCGCCGCGGCGGGCGATCGCGCGGACGGCGGCGCGGCCGTCCGCCGGGGCGGCGTCAGGAGCGGCGGACGGATCGGCGGACGGACGAGCCGGCGGACCGGCTGACGGACCGGCACTCGGCCCAGCCGGTGCATCGGCGGACGGACCGGCCGCCGGATCGAGGCGGGCGGCGGTGGCCGCGGCCCACCCGGTGGCGAGGGTCCGCAGGCGGGCGCGTTCGGCCGGCGTGGGCGGCGGGGCGGCGAGCAGGGCCGCGGCCCGCGCGGGGCCGAGGCCGGCCAGGGCGAGCAGGGCCGGGTCGGCCGGGTCCGCCTCGGGCAGCAGGTCGCACCCGAGGCGGTGCAGGATCCAGCGCAGCGGTCGGGCGCTCAGCGCGCCGTCGTCCAGGGCCCGTTGCGGGAGCCCGGCGTCGGCGGCACTCGCGAGCAGGAAGAGCAGTCCGGCCCAGGCGGTGGGTGCGCCACTGCCGCGGTCCGGAGCCGGCCCACCGTCTCCGGGTGCCCCGACCGGGTCGGCCGCCGGAGCGGGCGGTGCCGCGGCCGGGGCCGGCGAGCGGTCCGGCCGGGCCGCGGTGGAGCAGGCGGTGGAGGGCGACGGCCCGGCACCGTTCGCGGGATCCGTGTCCGGGGGTGGCACGGGGGTGGCCGCCGGCCCGTGCGAGGAGGGCGCGGCCGGCCCGAGCAGCGTCCGCAGCTCCGCCGCCAGCGCGTGCGGCAGCCCGGGGTGCGGGCGGCGGTGCAGCGAGCCGGGGTCGGCCTCGGCGGCCACCAGCACGGCCCAGGCGGCCAGCGTCGCCGGTCCGGGCCGCAGCCGGGCCGACCGGGCGAGGGCGGCCAGCGCCGAGCCGGCCAGCAGGGTGCGGGCGAGGTCCCGGGCCGCTGCGGTCGGCGGGGTGCCGGCGCCCGCGTCGCTTCCGGTGCCGTCACCGGGCGGTCCGTCGCCGGGGGCGCACCAGGACGCCACCGCCGCCAGCCCGGCCACGGCCTGCCAGCCCGGCGCGCCGAGGAGCCGGTCCAGGGCGGGCAGCCCGCAGGCTCCGGCCGCGCGGAGCAGCGCGGCCGCCGCGTGCCGCGGAGCGCGGCCGAGCGCCGCCAGCACGGCGGCGCGGGGCTCGGCGGTGGGCGCCGGGTCGGTGGGCCGTACGGCGCCCGCCTGCCGCCAGGCCCAGAGCCGCTCCGTCCGGCCGGCGGCCACCCCGGCCAGCAGGTCGGCGAGCAGCTCGACGTCGTCCCGGTAGTGGACGACCCCGCCGCGGCCCTCGCGGACCGTCCGTTCGATCGCGGCGGCCAGTGCCGTGGACCAGTCCTGCCCGGCGGCCGGCCCGGGCCGGCCGAGGTCGAGCGGGACGGTCAGCCGCAGCCGCCGCACGCACCAGTGGCCCGGCGGCAGCCGCACCCCCGTCAGGGCGCGTTCGAGGCCGCCGTCGAGGACGCACTGCAGTGGCTCCCGCAGCCCGTCGGCCGTGGACCCGCCGGCCGTGGCGCCGGGGTGCGGGCCGCCGTCGGGCCGGGGCGCCGTGTCGTGCAGCGTCGCGGAGAACCGTCCGATCACCACCGTCGGAGCGCTCATCCCACCCTCACCGCCCCCACCGACGCCGACTCGCCGACCCGCGCGGCCGCCGAGGGGACGCCGACCACGCCGTCCTCGCCGATCCGGACCCGGCCGACCACGGCCGGGCCCCAGGCCGCGCCGGGGCCCACCACCGAGGTGAGGTCGAGGTAGAGGCCGCGGCCGACCCGCATGCCGGTGCCGAGCGGACAGATCTCCGCCAGGGTGTGGGCGGGCTTGTGCGCCTCGACGATGCCGCGGACGACGTCGAGCGGCTCGCCCTTCAGGGGTGCGGCGATCAGGACGGTGAACCGGTGGGCCGTCGCCGTGTAGCCGTCCTCACCGGGCCGGAGGCCGCCGACGGCGAACCGGCCGAGGGTGGCCGTGGCGGCGGCCCCGCCGACCGCGGGAGCCGGGGGCCCGCCCGGCCCGCTGCCGAGGACGGCGCCGCCGAGGCCGCGCATCCGCCAGTTCTCGACGACGGCGACCGGCACGGACAGGTAGAGCCGCAGGATGCGCTCCAGGCAGGTCAGGGTGCCGCGGATCCGGAACAGCTCGTGGGCCTGGGCGACGAGGGCGCGCCGGGCGGCGACCGGCCAGCGCCGGTCGAGGGCGAGCCCGAGCAGGCCGGCCAGCCAGCCGAGGGCCTCCTGCGGGGTGGCGGTCGGGTCGAGCAGGACGGTCCGCAGCCCCGCCCGCCCGTCCAGCTCGTGCAGCAGGCCCTCGGCGGGGGCGAGGTAGCGGTGCAGGAAGTCGGCGTCGGCCTCGTCCCGGCTGAAGGAGCGGGGCAGCTGGGCCAGCAACCGGTGGCCGGGGCGTTCCACCCGCAGCGAGCGGATCCGCGGGGTGAGCCGGGCCGTGCCGCTGAGGTCGAGCACGACCCAGAGGTAGCGGCCGGGCGGCGCGTCGACCGGCGCCTCGTAGGTCTCGAACGCGTCGTCGGGGGCGATCTGCGCCCACGGCCACTCCCGGCCGGTGGGGCGCCGGAACAGGCCGCCGAGGCGGTCGAGCCGGTCCAGCCGGAGCTGCGAGGGCAGCGGCGGGGTGAGCTCACCGTGGCGCACCGCGCGCCGCCCCTGCACGGGCGGCGTCCAGGGCAGCGGGTCGGGGACGGTGTCCTCGTCGCTGCTGAGGAAGCCCACCCGGACGTCGGTGCCCGGCGGGATGCAGGCGTCGAGAAAGATCCGGCCCCAGCGGGTGCGGTGGGCGCCGGCGTCCAGCCGGTAGCTGACGACCCGTCCGGCCGGGGTGTGGCGCGCCGCCGGGCCGGCCGTCCGGGCGAGGCCCCCGTCGGAGGTGTAGGCCGTCCGCCCGTCCGGGGTGGTCTCGACGGCGCCGCCGTCGTAGCGGGGGGCTCGGGCGGGCTCGATCTCCGTCCAGCCGTCGCCGTCCGGCCGGTAGCGGCGGAACGGCTCGCCGGGGCGCCCGGCGACGGTGAGCAGACCGTCGGCGGACAGGGCGAGGTCGCTCGCCGGGCCGACCTCGAGCCGGTGGCCGCCGTCGGGGCGGGCGACCACGGCCCGGCCGCCGTGCGGCGCCGTCCAGAGCAGGTACAGCCGGTCGGCCAGGGCGGCGACCCGGGTGGGCCGCAGGCCCGCGGCGAGCAGCGGTCCGCCGAGCGCCGGGCCCCGTCCGGGGCCGCGCCGCCCGCGCAGCAGCACCAGGCCGGGCGGGTCGGCCAGCAGGACGACGGCGCCGTCGCGGTACGCGGCCGCGTCCAGGGGCCGGCGGGCGCGGTGGGCGGCGGTGCGCACGGGCACCCGGCGCAGCAGCCGTTCGGCCCAGAGGTCGACGACGTGCACGGCGCCGCAGGACTCGGCGATGTAGAGGCGCTGCGCGCCGTCGACGGCGAGGCCGCGGGGGCTGCGCAGCCCGCCGGGGTGGTGGTCGGCGGGGGCGGTGGGGGCCTTCGGGTCGAGGACGTCGACCCGCCCGAGCGCGGGGTACGAGCGATAGGCGCGCCCCCAGCGGTCGAAGGCCAGCCCGGCCGCGGTGTCTCCCCCCGGCGAGGCGTCCGGCGGCGGCTCCTGTGACGGCCCCGGCCCGGGGTCCGCGGTCCAGGCGAGGCTCACCCCGCCCCCGTCGGTCAGCGCCGTGCCGTCGTGGGCGCAGCGGGCCCACTGGTCGGGGTCGGTGAGGATGGTGACCGACCGGTCGCCGTCCATCAGCACACCTCCGGGGGCAGCGGGACGAGGACCGGGTCGCCGCCGGGCTGCGGGGTGGTCCCGTAGCCGGTGCCGGGCGGCAGCGGCGGTCCGGTGACGACGGTGATCCCGACCAGCCGGGGCACCTGCCAGGCCTTGAGCGGGACGAGCGGGGCGGCCGTCCAGGGCGCGGCCGGGCCGGGGCGGGTGGCCAGCCCGAGTTCGCCGTCGAGGTACTCGACGCCGTCCACCTGCACGGCCACGGCCTCCAGTTCGGCGCGCCGGACGGCCCGGCCGAGCGGCCACCCGGTGCCGTCCGGCCCGTACGGGGGCACCGGCGCCAGGTACTGGCGGAGGATCAGCTCGACCCAGCGGCGGACGGCGTCCACCTGGTAGCCGTCCCGGACGTGGGCGCCGACCGAGACGGCGACGTCCAGGTACGTCGGCGGGACGACGTAGAGCTCGGTGGTCAGCAGCCGGCGCGGGTCGAGGTGGGCGGCGACCCGGCGCAGCAGCGCGAGGTCGGGCAGCGGTGCGCCCGGGTCGCGCAGGTCCTCGGTGGGGAACACGACGACGCTGACCACCCCGGCGGCGGTGCGGCTCAGGGTGTCGGGGTGGAACAGCGGCAGCGTCTCGGCCCGCCGCACGCCGGGGACTTCGAGCGCCAGGGCGCGGAAGTCGTCGGCGGTGACGGCCCGGTCGCGCCGGTGGAGCTCGGCGGGGAGGGCGTCCAGGGCGTCGGCGAGCGAGGCCTGGTCGGCGCCGCCGGCGGCGGGCAGCACGTTCCTGACCTTGACCCCGGCGACGCCGCTGAGGCTGCCGATCGCCCCGGCCGGGACGTTGCCGTCCGCGCCACCGCCGTAGCGGTAGGAGAGCGCCCTGATCCGCTCGCCGATCTGCGGCACCCGGCTGCGGGTGCCGAACCGGACGAGGCCGGCGGCCGGGTCGAGGGTGTAGTGCCGGTCGAGCGGGCCGCTGTCGGCGAAGGTCTCGACCTCCGTCCAGGGCTGCCAGCCGTCCGGCTCCTCGACCTCCAGCCGGACGGTGCCGCCGATGACGGGACGGTTGGTCAGCCGGTACGCCTGGTCGGCGTCGGCGGTGCCGGTGCCCACCAGTTCCGGGGCGGCCGTGCGGGCCTGGACGACACCGACGGCGTTGGCACCGACCCAGCGGATCCGGTGTATGGCGTCGTTCTCGGTCGCCGGGCGGCGGACCCGAAGCCAGCCGATGACGCGGGCGGCGGCCTTCTCGTCGTCCAGCGGGGGCGGGCTGTGCAGGTCGCCGGTGGTGGTGGGCGCCTTGGCGTGGGTGGGGAAGGCGTCGGGCAGCTGCAGGGTGACCACCCCGGTGGCGGTGAGGCCCCGGGTGGTGTCGGCGAGGACGGCGAGGTCGGTGAAGGCCGTCGCGGCGTTTCCGGCCCGGTCGGGCCCGTTCCACAGCTCCCAGAGGAAGGCGGGCGGGTCGGTGGTGAGGTCGGCGGCGCGCAGCCGGGAGCGGTCGGGGTCGCGCGACTCGAGGTCGAAGGGCCTGGGGAGTTCGCCGTCCTGGACGACGCCGAGGAAGACGGCGCGGTTGCGCAGGCGGGCCGGGTCGGTGGCGGGTTTGCCGAGCAGCGCGATCCACAGGCACCCGTCGAGGGTGCCGGAGACGTCGAGGGGCGGCTGGTCGGCGGCCAACGGGTCGGCGGGGACGGCGGTGGTGACGTAGAAGCCGGGTGCGGTGCCGGCGTCGACGAGGCTGCGCGGGCCGGCCGGGAGGGCGGCGACGGCGTCCTCCCGGCGGCGGGCCTCGGCGCTGCCGGCCTCGGCGTGCGGGGCGGCGGTCTTGCCGACGGCGAGGGTCTCCAGCGGCCAGGCGACCACCTCGCCCTCGGTCTCGAACGGCACCGCCCCGGCGCGGGCCTCCGTCCCGCGCAGGACCTGGACGCCCTCGGGCCGCTCGGTGTCCAGCACCAGGAGGGCGTGGGCGAGCGCGGCGGGCCGTGGGCGGACGCCGAGCAGCCGCAGGAAGGCGGCCTTGGTCGTGTCGGGGATCTGGTTGAAGCGGAAGAGCAGAGACTCGCCGAGGTAGGCGAACAGTTCCAGCAGTGCCACACCGGGGTCGGTGGCGTTGTGGTCGGTCCACTCGGGGTTGTAGACCGGGATGCGTCTGATCAGCTCGTCGCGGAGCTGGGCGAAGGTGCGGTCGTCGAGGATCGGACCGATCAGGGCCACGGCCGGCTCACCCCCTGTTCGTCATCGCAGGTAGAACGGGTACACGAGGTTGTCGGGCCGCAGGTCCGGGAGGCGGGCGTAGCCGATGTCGATCCAGACCATGGTCGGCTCCTCCCCCGGGGTGACGGACACCCCGGTCACCCGGATCCGCGGCTCCCAGCGGGTCAGCGCCCGCTCGATCTCCTCCCGGAGCGCGGCCCGGGTGGCGGCGGTGTTCGGCGCCATCAGGTACCGGCGCAGTCCGCAGCCGAAGTCGGGCCGCATGACGCGCTCGCCGGGCTCGGTGTCCAGGATCGTCTCGATCGACTGCCGGACCAGCTCGGCCCCGCTCACCCTCGCCAGCCCCCCGCCCGGCCCGCCGGCACCCGCCTGCGGTCGGAAGGGCAGCCGGATCCCGGTGCCGAGCCACTCCTCGGCGGGTGCTCCTGCCGGAGCGTCAGCTGCTGCCATGCCGTCGATGATGCTCGGCGGGGCGTCACCGGCGCGTTATGGCCGGGGCGGCGGGAGGGCGGGAGGCCCCCGGCGGCGCGGCGGTCCCGACGGCGCGGCAGCCCGGACGGCCCGGACGGCGCGGACGGCCCGGGCTGCGGGGCGGCGGTCACCAGCCCGGCGGGAGGGTGCCGCGCATCTCCTTGATGGCGTCGTCGTACTTGTCCTTCCGACCGGCGGGCAGGAAGCCGCGGATGTCGTTCACGTCCTTGGTGACGGCCTGGCGGAACTTCCCGGCGAGGAGCAGGTCGGTCTGCTGCTTGCGCCAGTCGGCGGCGTCGGCGCCCGAGCCCCAGCTCCTGGTCCTGCGGTGGTCGGCGGTGTCCATCTCGATGGCGGGGGCGGTGTACCGGGTGATGCCGTTCAGCTTGTTCCTGGCCGCGGTGGCCTTGCCGCCGGAGGACTGCGCGTCCTTGATGGCCTTCCAGGCGGGCATGTGGTTGCGTTCGGTGCCCTTGACGGCGCGCCGCCGCCCGCCCTTCTTGGCCGGTGCCTTGCCCAACTCGTTGTAGGGGCCGCCCCGGTAGACGTGGTTGGTGGCCCTCAGCCGGGGCTTCCGCTTGGTCTCGGGGCTCATCCGGGCGTCGATCAGCCACTCGCCGCCCTCGCGCTCGGCGGCCAGCCGGGTGAAGCCGTGGGTCTTCCTGATCCCGGCCAGCGCCTCCTGGAGTTCCTCCTCCTCGAAGGGGTCGGCGAGCGACTCCTGGGCCAGGGCGCCGATCGCCTGCAGGCCGCCCTGCCAGCGCTTCTCCTTGGCCTGGTCGGGGACTTCGCCGGCGTCCGCGCCCCGGCCCCCGGCCCGCCCGGGTTTCGCGGCCGCCGGTGCGGCCCGGCCCGGCCCGGGCTTCCCGGCCCCTGCCCTCCCTGGTCCGGGCTTTCCGGCCCCCGTCTTCCCCGCTGCGGGCTTCCCGGCGGCGGCCGGGGCCCGGGCCGGGGCACTCCCGGCGGCCGGCGCCGAGCGCGGGCCCTCGCCCCAGGACCCGGCCTTCCGCTCCTCCCTGCCGGTCTTCTTCGGGACCTGGTCGTTCAGCAGGTCGGTCATGAACTTGTCGGCGCTGAAGGCGACTTCGCCGAAGGTGACCTCGGGCACCCGGCCGGAGCCGAGGACGTGCTCGACGTCGGCGCCGATCCCGAACTCGCCGGGGAGCGGGTACTCCAACTGGAACAGCGGCCAGGTCCAGCGGTGGCTCGGCGCCGGGGACCACCAGGGGCTGACCAGGGCGACGAAGAGGTCGCCGCCGAGGCCGAGGAAGGGCTGGGCGGCCACCTCCAGGTGGCCGCCGATGAAGAACTCTCCCTGCTTGCCCGCCTTCGGGTCGGCGACCTCGCGGTAGCCGATCCGCGGGGTCGCCTCCACGTAGCCGCGGATCCCGGCGAGCGCGTTCAGCGCGACCCCGGCCTTGATGTCGTGGCCGACGAGTTCGAGGCCCGCGCCGCCCTCGGCGACGAGCCGGACGCCGGCGAACGCGGAGACGTTGAGGGTGCCGGTGACGCCGAAGTCCCGCAGCACCTCGGGCTTGGTCGACCAGGTGCCGGTGAGCTCCATCCGGTCCAGGGTGGCCGGGCCCAGCTTGGCGAGCAGCTCCAGGCCGATGTCGGCGAACACGAAGACGTTGCCGACCAACGGGATGCCGTAGAGGGCGCGGACCTCCAGCTTGGGCAGCGCCTTGACGTAGTCCTTCTGCTCGAACAGCGGCCTGGTCATCCGGGGCGTGATCCTGCCGACCAGGGTGACGTCCCCGTGGTGGTCGACCACCACCAGCGCCTCGCCGCTCAACCACTCGGCAAGTCGCACCCGGACGGTCCCCCAGCCGGCGACCACCCGCGGACCGGGTTGCGGTCCGGCCGGGGCCGGGGCACCGCCGTCGGCCTCGACCGGTGCGGCGGCGGCCACGGGCGGCGCGACCGCCTTCGCACCCGCCGCGGTGACCTGTTCGCCCGTCAGCCGGTCGGCGGTCCGCTCGTCGGTGGCGACCAGGGTCACCTCCCCGTCGAATTTGTCGTTGGTGTAGTGGACGGTGCCGCGGACGTCGACGGCGCCGCCGGCGAAGGCCGCCGTCACCGTGCCCTGGAAGCCCCGCAGGGCCACCTCGACCCTGGCCTCGCCGGAGAGCCGGCCGTCCGGCTCCCGCTTGACCGGCAGCACGATCGCGCCGAGGCCGGGCACCGTCCCGGTGGCGGTCGCGTCGAAGGTGACCAGCTCGTCGGCGAGGCCGATCGAGCCGGTGGCGTCGAGGAAGCCGCCGAGCCGGAAGTGCAGCCCGTTCGCCCGGACCAGCAGCCGGGGCCCGTCCAACCGGTTCTCCACCGCCGGCAGGGTCAGCCCGCCCACCCCGGCGAGGCCCAGCTGCTCGGCGTGCGCGACGACCTGACCGAGGAGGTCGGCCGGGCCGGTGAGCAGTCTGCCCTTCACCAGCGCGGAGGCGTGGCCCTCCAGCACGCCGCCCTGGACGCGGACGGCGAGCACCGGCTCGATGCCGTACCGGGTGAGCGGCAGCAGGAAGGGGTGGGCGAGCGGCAGGGTCCGGTGGTCCCGGCCGGGGCCGGTGGTGAGGCCCTCGTCGGTCCTGCGCAGGTGCAGGGTCCCGGCGGCGAGGGTGCCCAGCCGGGCCCGCACGGGGCCGCCCTCGGCGCCCTTCCGGTCCAGGTACTCGGTCACCGCGGGGGTGGGCGCCAGGGCGCCGCCCTGGAGTTCCAGCACGTCCTCGGGCACCTCGGCGGCGGTCACGGAGGCTGCGGTGGGCGGGGCGGGCGCGGTGGCCGGGCTCCGCTGGACGACGCCGGAGAGCCGGTCGGCCAGGCCGCCGGCCGCCGGGGCCGCGGCGGGCGCGGGCGGCGCCGCCCTGGGCGCGGGTGCGGGCGCCCTGACGTCGCGGGCCCCGGTCGCGGCCGCCATCAGCAGGCTGCCCGGGCAGTGGGGTCCGGGTTCAACGGTCACCTCCGCAGAGCGGGTCGGGCGGGGAGCTCTCGACGGGCGGCGGGGCCGCGACGACGGCGGTGGTCGGGTCGAGCGCGGCCACCAGGTCGGCGGCCGCGGCCTGGGCGGCGGGGTCGGCCCCGGCCGCGGTCGGCCGGAACTCCGCGGTGGCGGCAGCGGCCGCCGTCGCTCCGGGCCGGCCGAGGAGCCGGTCCAGGCCGTCCGGGCCGGGGTTGTCCGCCCCCGGCCCGGTGAGCAGCGTCTCCAGGTCGTGGCCGGGGGCGTTGAAGTAGGCCTGGAGGGCGCCCAGGGCGACGGCGTCCGGGGGCAGGCAGAAGCGCAGGGCGAGCAGCCACCAGAGCTGGAAGGCGAGCACCACGATCGGCAGGAAGAGGCTGAACAGGAAGAACGCCACGATCGTGAACAGTTCGAGGGCGAAGGTACAGATCCGGAAGTCGGTGCCGCCGGCCTGGCCGCTGCCGGGCTTCGGGATCTCGCCGGTCACCGGCAGCTGGGAGCCCGGCGGGCTGGTGACCGCGACCCCGCCGGGGCCGGCCGGGCGGCCGGCGCGGGCCGCGAGGGCCCTGAGGTCCGGCATGGTGATCGACACCCTGCGGTTCTTGGTGCCCTCGGGGTCGTAGAACGCGGCCAGGCTGAACGGTTCGGTGGCCGCGCTCCAGGATTCCTGCGGCGGGCAGTGCTCGTGGCCGGGCTCCGGCGGCCGGCGGGCGACGCAGTGGATCTCGTAGACGTGCTGGTCGTCCAGCTTGGGCCGGCCCTCGTCGTCGTGCTCGCCGGAGAGGGTCGGGACGAGGCCGAACCAGAGCGAGCGGGTGGCCGCCCGGTCGCACGCCCCGCCCGGGCGCGGCAGCCGCCACATCGTCAGTTCCTGCTCCGGTTCCGGTCGGCCGTCGGGGCCGGCGGTGCCGGTGGGCGCCCAGTGCGGCCCCTTCGGGCCGGTGGTCCAGCTCTGCACGACGGGCGGGGCGAGCCCGGCGAGCAGGTCCGCGTGCTCGGCCTCGAACCGGGCGCGGTAGGCGTCGTCGGCCCAGAGCAGGTTCGGCAGGTCCCGGTCGGCAAGGTGCCCGGGCCGCAGCCCCCGGGCGGCCAGCAGGTCGGTGGTCAGCCGTTTCGCCAGCCTGCGCACCGCCGCCCGCCCGGCGTCGGGCACGGTGCGCTCCTGGCGCCGCAGCACCATCCGCAGCTGCACCCCGTCGGCCGCGGCCCCCGGCCGGGGCAGGCCGGGCCGGTCGCAGAACAGCTCGACGACCACCGCGTAGAAGCGCTGGTGGGCGGGCTGGTACAGCTTGCGCAGCGGGGTCACGGCCATGGTGTGGGTGGCGAAGCGCAGCCGGCCGCGCCCGGTCTGCCCGGCGGGCACCGCCACCGGGTAGGCGTACACGTCCTCCACCGGGTCGAAGGCGAGCGAGGCGCGCGGGTCCGCGACCAGCCGGCGGACGAAGTCGGGGGCGTCGTACTTCTGGAGCGCGGGCGCGTCGGCCCGCGGGTCGAAGCGGTCGAAGCCGCCGCGCTCGCAGACGTACCAGGGCGCCCGCAGCCGGAACCCGTGCGGCGTGGCCGTCACCAGATGTTCCCGGCGCCCGGCGTGTAGGCCGGCGACATCACCATCTGCTCGGCGACCAGGGTGCCGACCTGGACGGTGCCGCTGAAGGCGGCCAGCGGCGCGTCCACGTTCACCACGGGCGCGGTGACGTCGACGGACGTGGTGGCCCTGATCTCCACCGAGGCGGCCGTCAGCCGGATCTCGCAGCCCCCGGCGTGCCGGACGGTGACGGTCTGGGCCGCGTCGTCGAGGCTGACCTGGTGCCCGGAGGCCATGGTGATCCGCACCTTCGCCGCGCCGGCCGTGTCGTCGAACTCCAGCCGGCTGTCCGCGCGCGAACGCAGCAGCCGCACGTTGTTCGCCGCCTCCGGCTCGTGCGGCAGGCTCTCCCGGCCGTTCCAGGCGGCGCCGAGCACGTACGGCCGGCGCAGGTTGCCGGCCTCGAAGACGACGACCACCTGGCTGCCGACCTCCGGCAGGACGAGCAGGCCCTGCTCGTGGTCGGCGTACGGCGAGCAGAGCGTGGCCCAGGCGCGGACGTCCCGGTCGCCGTCCAGGCCGAGCCAGGGGAAGCGCACCTCGACCCGCCCGAGCCGCTGTTCGTCGACGATGTCGGTGACCAGGGCGGGGTAGGCGCCGTGGTAGCCGGGCGCGGCGCCGTCGGCCGGGCTTGGCAGGGCCATCAGTTCACCTCGTTCAGGGTGGCCCGCTCCGCCTCGAAGCGGGTGCGGAAGCCGTGCTCCAGGTCGAAGCCGTGGCACAGCCGGGTGACGTGGTAGCCGCCGCCGTCGAAGGCGGCGCCGACGTCCTGCAGGGTGAGCCGGCTGCCCACGACGAGGTCGGGCGTGCCGTTGGTCAGGCCGTCGGCGAGGACGAACCGCCGGCCGCGGCGCAGCATCTCGGCGCGCGCCCAGGCCGCCGCCTCGGCGGCGTCGAGGGCGACCTCGCGCACGCGCAGCGAGGTGCTGGGGCCGAGCGCCCGGCCCAGCAGGCGGGCGCCGGTGCGGCCACTGGTGGTCTCCGCCTCGACCGCCTCCGGCCCGGCCCGCTCCTCGACGGGTTCGCGGCGTGCGGCGTCGTAGCCGGTGACCACCACCTCGCTGCGCTGGTGCGCGAGGTCGGCGGTCAGCCGGGCGGACAGCAGGTCGCGGCCGAGGACGAGGGTGACGGCGGTGCCGGGCCTGGTCTCCCGGGTGCGCAGGTGCAGGGTGGTGCCGGTGCACCAGAGTTCGGCCCGGAGCAGCCGGGCGCGTTCCCGCAGCAGGGCGAGGTCGCTCTGGTTGAGCTGCTGGACGACGTCGTAGCGCGGGCCGGGCACGTCGACGTCGGCGCTCAGGCCGTGCTCGCGGGCGAGGGCCTCGGCGATCTCGCCGTCGGTCACCCGCGGGTAGCTGCGCGAACGGCGGGTCATCCGCAGGCGCATCAGGGCGTCCTCGGCGTGCGCGACCACCACCGGCGGGTCGCCGTCGCCGAGGACCAGCTCCAGGGCGGAGACGGTGCCCTCGAAGACGGTCCGCTGCCCGGCGTCGGGGCCGAGGGCGACCTTGAGGGCGCTGCCGAGGTCGATCGTGCGGCCGTCCAGGTGCAGCAGGCGCTCCTGGGGGCCCTTGGCGCCGATGCCGCTGGCCAGGAAGCTGGCCTGGAGGGTGCGCAGGCCCTCGACGCCCTCGCGGACCTCCAGGCGGACGCAGTCCCGGCCGAGGTCGCGGACGAGTTCGCCGCCGACGGTGAAGACCGGCGCGACGGCGGTGACGGCCGGCTCAGTCATCGAAGCCCTCCGCGGCGACCCGCGCGGCGAGCCAGTGCGCCCGTTCCAGCGCGGCGCGCAGGTGTCCGGCCCGCTCCGCCTCCCGGAGCGGGCCGCCCCGGTCGGCGGCCGGGGCGGGCGCCGCGGCGCCGACGGGGACGACGTCCGTGTGGACTTCGCCGATGTGCACGCTCATCGCAGGCCTCCTCGGGACTGCTCCACCGGTTCCCGCCGGGTGCGGCCGGCCCGCCGGGGGCTCGTCTGGGCCCGCCGGGTGCGGCCGGCCCGCCGGGGGCTCGTCGGGGCCCGCCGGGGGCTCGTCGGGGCCCGCCGGGGGCTCGTCGGGGCCCGCCGGGGGCTCGTCGGACGCGGCCTCGGGTCGGTCTGCGGGTGACGCCGGGAGCGCGAAGACCGACCCTAGGGCCGCCACCTCAGGGTGCTGGGCGGTGCGTCACGACGGCGTTGCTCGCAGTCCGCCGCGGTGCGGGCGGGCGTGTCCGCGGGCAGCCGCTCCCACGGGGGTGTCGGGCCGTCGGGCGGTGGGGTCTCCCGGGCCCGGGCGCGGCCGGCCAGGCTGCGGGCACCGCCGATGGCGCCCTCGGCGAGGGTGCCCGGGTCGGCGCGGCCGCGCAGTGGCACGCCGCGGCCGTAGGTCAGGGCGCGCGGGTCGGCCGCCGGGGTGCCCGCGGCGGGGTCCGCCGGCTCCGCGCCCGGCGGCGGAGCGGCCGCGCCGGGCTCGGCGGGGACGGCGAAGGCGGCGCGGGCCTGGTCGGTGGCCCGGGCCGCCCGGGCGGCGACGACCGTCGCCACGGAGGCGGCGATCCCGCCGCCGGCGGAGAGCGCGAAGCCCGCCGCCGTGGCGTCGTCGGGACCGCCCGCCCCCGCCCCGGCCGTCCCCCCGCCCCCCGGAGCGAGCGGGGTGCCCGGGGCGGGCGGGGTGCCCTCCGGGCCGAGGCCCAGGGCCCCGGCGAGCCCGGCGACCGAGGTGGCCGCGGCCGCGCCCGCGAAACCGCCCGTCAGCCCGGCGCCGCCGCCCGCCTCGACCTCGACGCCGAGCCGGACGCCGAACCCGGCGGTGAGCGCGAGCGGGCTGTCCAGCCCGCTCATCGCCCCGCGCCAGGCCGCCGGGTCGAGTCCCAGGCGGGCCAGCAACTGCTGGGCGCTCTCCCCGGCCAGGGCCTGGACCACCTGCTGCGGCCGGTTCGTCCCTGCGGTGCCGGGGGTGGCGCCGGGCCGGGGCGTGCCCGGGTCGGTCGCGGCCCGGGCGTCGCGCCGACCGGCGCCCTTCTCGTTGGCCTCGTAGGCGAAGTCCTGCTCGGCGACGGTGACGGCGACCTTGGCCCGCAGCGGGGTGCCGTCCGGGGCGAAGAGGTCCAGCTCCTCGCTGACCTGGGTGACGATCCCGTCGAAGCGGAACGTCCCCCAGACGAAGCGGACCACGGGCGGCGGATCGCCCTTCCGGTCGGGCGGCGGCTCGACGAACTGGCGGACCACGGCCGTCCACTCGCGGACGTCCACGTACCCGTCGGGGCCGCCCTGTTCGGCGGTGTCGAAGGCCAGGTCGAAGGCGAGGGTGGCGCCCTCCTGCGCGGGGTTCTGGCGCTTCTGGGTGCGGGTGCTGGTCCCGCCCCGGTCGACGTTGTTGTTCCGGCTGAGCCGCAGCGAGACGGGGTTGAACTGGACTCCGACGGCCGGTCCGTCGCCGCTGACCAGCGGTGGCGCGTCCTTCGCCGAGGCCCGGTTCACCCGCAGGCGTTGCAGGGTCGCGTGTGCCAGTTCGGCCATCAGGAGCCCTCCAGTCGCAGGCCCTCGTGGGCGATGTGCAGTTCCTCCAGGGCGATCTCACCGGTCCGCGCGTTGAGCGACGGCCCGGTGAGCTTGACGGGCAGCCCGCGGGTGAAGCGCCAGTGGGCGACGGTCCGCGCCCCGGTCGGGTCGAGGACCTCGATGTCGCCGTCGTAGCGGGCGGCGCGTCGTTCGCCGGTGGCGATGCCGTGCAGCCAGTCCCACAGCGCGGTGTCGGCCCGGCCGCCGGGGGTCGGGGCGAGCATGCCGCGCTTGAGCACGACCGGGGAGAGCTTGACCCGGCCGATGCCGCGGACCGTCCCGTCGTTGCGGCCGCCCTCGGGGTGGTCGGCCAGCTCCAGTTCCAGCTCCAGTCCGGTGCACTCCTGGAAGCCGCCGTCGCCGAGCCGCTCGGCCGGGCCCTCGGCGGGGCCCGCTGCCCCGGCGCCGGGGCGGGGCGCACCGGCGGCCTGCCCGGTCAGCGCCGGCGGCGGCGTCGCCGTCGGCCCCGGGGTGCCGCTCAGCCGCAGCGAGACCCGGAAGTTGAAGCCCTGGACCAGCGCGGCCATCGGTCACCCCGCCACTCGTACGTCGCCGTCGGCGTCCTGGGCGATCCGCAGGACGAGGTACTCCAGCGGCCGTGCGGGCGCCACCCCGATCTCGGCCACCAGCCGGCCCAGCCCCTGCGACCAGGCGGGGTTGAGCTCCTCGTCGCAGCGGACGAAGAAGGCCTGGGCCTCGGTGGCCCCGCCGAAGGCCCCGGCCCGGAACAGGTCGCGCAGCAGTCGTGTCACGGTGCCGGTCAGCTCGGTGCGCAGCTGCGGCGAGTCGGGTTCGAAGGCGAGGCCGCGGGCCTGGCGTTCGAGGGTGAGCCGGAGCATCGTCATCAGGCGACGGACGCTCAGCTGGGCGTAGTCCGGATCGCGGGAGAGCGTCCGGGCGGAGGCCAGCCGGAAGCCGTCCGGTTCGGCGGCGAAGACGTCGACGCCGAGCAGGTGGAGTTCGTCGCGCTCGGCGGGGACGGGCAGGTCGGCGGCGGTGACGGCGCCGGCGGCGAGGGCGTTGGCCGGGCCCCAGGGGATGCCGAGCCGGTGTTCGCGGTCGGCGGTGATCCCGGCAGCGAAGGCGGAGGGCGGCACCAGGACGGCCCGCTGCTGCGGGTCCGCCGGGTCGACGACGCCGAGCCACGGATGGTGGGCGGCCGCGAAGGAGCTGTCGAAGCCGGAGCGCCAGCGGGCGGTCAGCTGCAGCGGGAGTCCGGGCGGCACGTCCAGCAGGGCCACGAAACGGCGCTGGCGCTCCGCCAGGTCGACGAGCCGGCGCTGGCGGCGCAGGATCTCCGCGAGGGCCTCCGGGTCGCGGCCGTCGAGCAGCACCGCCCGTTCCGGCGGCGCCGGGTAGACCAGCGGGACGGGCGGGGGCGGGCAGCGCCCGTCGGCGCCGGGGCGGGGCGGCTCCGGGGGGTCGGTGGTGGCGGGGGGCACGCGGTAGTCCCAGTAGAGGTCGGGCACGGAGAGCAGGGCGACCTCCGGTTCCAGGGCCAGCCGGTCCATGCCGACGAACGCGGGCGCGTCCTCGTCGACGCCCTGGTCGCCGCCGACGGGCAGCAGCTCGGGCGGGGTGTCGCCGAAGAGGCTGTCCGCCGTGACGCAGGCCCAGCGGTCCGCGCCGGGGCCGGCCGGGGCGGCGTCGACGGCGGGCAGGGAGGCGTCCGGGGGCGCCAGCCGCTCGGGCCAGGGGCCGTCGGGGGCGATCAGCCGGGACTCCTCGGCGAGGACCCGCCGGACGAAGCGCGGGTGCGCCGCGGCCAGTCCGAGGCCGGTGAGGCGTTCCGCACGGGCGAGGCCCGGGTCGGCGTCGGTGACGGTGACGGTGGCGGTGACGACGTCCACCGTCAGGCCCGCGTCGGGCGGCACGGCGCCGGGCGGCCGGTCCAGCAGGGCCGACCGGCCGCGCGGCGGCGTGTCCTCGACGGTGCGGACGTGGAGCAGCTCGCCGGCCGGGGGCAGTCCGGGCCCCCGGACCCGCAGCAGCGTGCCGGTCGGCAGGGCGAGCGCGTCGGGCAGCGGGAGCCGGGTGCCGTCGGCCCGGGCGGTGAACTGCCCGGCGGCGTCGAACTCCCAGCGCACGGCGAGGCGTCCGCCCCAGCTGCCCTCGTCGGCGGCCCGCAGGCCGAGCTCGACGGCGCCGGCGCCGGCGCCGGGCTCAGGGCCGGCCAGCCGGACGGTGTAGCGGGCGACGGCGGCCAGCGCGGCCGGGTCGGGGGCTCGGGGCAGCGGGGAGACCCGCAGGACGTGGGCGCGGCTGCCGCCCTGGGCGAAGAACGCCCGGACGGCGTGGGGCAGCAGGCCGGGGCCCTCGAAGCCGCCGAAGACCCGGCGGTAGTCGGTCCAGCGTTCGACGGCGACCGGCCGGTCCACCGGGCCGCGCGGCGCCACGCCGACGAAGCCGGCCACGTCCAGCCGGACCGGCCGCGGGGCCGGCGCCGGGCGCCGGGTGTCCCGGTAGACGCCCGGGGCGCCGAGCCGCAGCCCGGGGGCGGCGGCCCGGGCGGCCGCCGGGCCGTTCGACGTGTCGGTCGCCGGGCCGTTCGACGGGCCGCCGGGCACGGGGCCGTTCACAGCGAGGCGAAGTCGATGCGCTCGGCGACGAGGTGCAGTTCCTCCATCGCGACCTCGCCGCCGCCCTTGCCGGCCAGGGTGGGCCCGATCCACTTCTTGGGCTGGGCGGCGTGCAGGGTCCAGGCACAGACCGGGGTGCGGGCCTCGTCGTAGAGCGTCACGACGACGGTGCGCGGGTCGAAGTTGCCCTCCCGGGTGTCCTTGATCCAGTTGAACAGCCGGAGGTCGCCGATGATGCCCCGCTTGAGGGTGACGTCGTCGGTGATGTTGGTGTTGGCGATCTTGCGGACGTGGTTCTCCTTGTCGTTGCCGTTGCGGTACTCGGAGAACTTGACCTCGTTGGCCGCGCCGGTGAAGTCGGAGAAGCCGCCGGCGATCTGGTCCTCGCCGCCGGCGTCGCCGAGGCGGACGAGGAAGTTGAAGGCGCCGTACGGGTTGTTGCGGACGGCCATGTGCTGCCTCCCGGTCGGGGGTCGGTGCGGGCGCGGCGCCGGTCAGGCGGCCGGCGCGTCGGCGGTGAACTGGCCGATCCGGAAGATCACGAACTCGGCCGGGTAAGTGGGGGCGACCCCGATCAGGCAGATCATGCGGCCGTTGTCGATGTCGTTCTGGGTCATCGTGGTGCGGTCGCAGCGGACGAAGAACGCCTCCTCCGGCTTGCTGCCCATCAGCGCGCCGCTCTTCCAGGTGACGAGCAGGAAGTCCTCGACGGACTGCCGCACGGACGCCCAGAGCCGCTCGTTGTTCGGCTCGAACACGGCCCACTGCGTGGACTTGTCGATGGAGTGCTCGAGGTAGATGAAGAGCCGGCGGACGTTGACGTACTTCCACTCCGGGTCCGAGCTCATCGTCCGCGCGCCCCACACCCGGTGGGACCGGCCCTCGAAGAAGCGCAGCGCGTTGATGCCCTCCGGGTTCAGCACGGCCTGCCGGTCGTAGGTGACGTTGGTGACGAACTCGCCCATGCCGTGGACCACTTCGTTGGCCGGGGCCTTGAACACCCCGCGCTCGGTGTCGCTGCGGGCGTAGATCCCGGCGACGAACCCGGAGGGCGGCACGTCCAGCATCGGGACGGGTGCGCCCGGGTCGGGGCGCCGGGTGGGGTCGGTGATCCGCAGCCACGGGTAGTAGAGGGCCGCGTAGCTGCTGTCGAACTGGGCCCGGAAGCGGCGCACTCCGGAGATCGCGCTGTCCTTCGGCGGGTCGACGATCGCCATCCGGTAGCGCAGCTGCTCGCAGTGGGCGATCAGGCCGTCCACCGCCTCCTGCTGCTGCGGTTCGGGCTGGTCGACGGTGTCGGGCACGGCGACGACGGCGATGTCGTCGACCTCGCCGAGCGCGGCCAGGCCGGTGGCGGGCCGGTTGAGGTCGTCCGGGTCGGCGGGCTCGCCCAGCAGGTCCGCGACGCCCGGGTCCAGGCCGTCACCGCCGCCGAGGAGGAAGCCGGGGTGCGCGGCGTCGAGCGACAGCAGGGCGGTCAGCCGGTCCCCGGCGGTGGGCGGCGCCGCCGCCAGCGGGACCGGCGGGCCCACCAGCGGCGGCGGGGCCGCCGGGGTCACCGGGGTCACGGGGGCGGCTGCGGCGGCCGCCGTCAGGTCGGCCAGCCAGACCAGGGAGAACTCGTCGGCCGGCTCCTTCGCACCGAGCACCCTGGTCACCGCGCGCGGGTGCCGTTCGTCCAGTTCGAGCTCGTTGTAGACGTCCAGCCGGTCCGCGCCGGAGCGGACGGTGACGGCCAGGGTGATGTGGAAGGCCGCCGTGCCCGCGGCCGGCGGGTCGACGTCGGTGCCGTTCGCGGCCAGGTAGCCGAGGCTGCCGTCGGCGGCCCGGGCCACGATCCGGACGTCGGCGGCCCGCGGCTTCGTCCGGTCGTCGGGCGCCGGGGGCCTGCCCCCGGCCAGCGGCAGCACCTCGACGGCCGCGCCCGGCTGGACCCCGGTCAGCCGGAGGGCGGCCGCGCCGTTCGCGGTGGCGGGGATCAGCACGTTCTTGCTCCGCCGGAACGCCACCGCGACGCTGATGCCGGCTCCGGCCAGCCCGGGCCAGCGGGCCCACCAGCGCAGCACCGCGGTGCCCGTCGACGGCACCGTCAGCGAGGCGAAGTTGGCCGGGCCGTCGACCACCGGGGTGGCGTCGGTCGTCCGGACGAAGGAGAACACCCGGGAGACGTACAGCCGGCGCCCGCCGTTGGCGAAGAAGGCGCGGGCCGCCAGGGCCAGCCGGCAGGGGGTGCCGTCGCCCAGGGTCAGCCCGCCGAAGGCGCGCTCGTACTCGGTGAAGCTGGTGACGAGCGTCGGGCCGGGCACCAGGACCCGCCCGTTGGCCAGGTACGGCACCGGTCCGTAGGCGGTGCGCCCGGCCATGCCGAAGGTGCTGGTCGGCACCCCCTCGATCGACCGGGAGCGGAAGCTGGTCTCCTCGACGTAGACGCCTGGGGTCAGGTACTCGGGCATGCACGGGCCTCCTCGGTCGCGGGTCGGGTGCTGCGGCGCGGGCGCCGCGGGCCGGCTGTCACGGGATCAGCCGTGCGGCAGGTCGGTCTCGGGGAGGACCCGGCCGACGGCCAGGCTCCGGACGGCGTCCTGGGTGGCGGTCCGGTAGCCCGGGGGCGCGGCGACGCCGCGCAGCACCGGGTTGTCGAGGTCCCCGGGCGCGGGCGGGGCGTGGCTGCGGGCGACCTCCTCGACCACCAGGTCGGCCAGCGGGTCCCGCGGGTCGACCGGCGGCGGGTGCGCCGGGTCCGGGACGGCGGTGCGCAGCGCGACGTCGAGGGCGGAGGGCGGCGGGTGCGGCAGCCCGCCGATGCCGTCCACCAGCAGCAGGACCTGGCCGAACTGGTCGCCGTGCGCCCAGCCGATCCGCACCCCGCCGGCGCCGAAGGCCTCCACCCGCGGCCAGCGCACCGGCCGGCCGCCGACGGTGACGCGCAACCGCAGGCCGGTCTGGCCGCCGGTCACCGGGTACGCCGCCCCGGGGAGCAGCCAGGGGCGCAGCAGCCGGGAGGCGGCCGGCACGTAGCCGGCGGTGGGCGGGCGGTCGTCGGCGCCGGTGAGCTCGTCGAGCGCCCAGAGCGGCACGCGGAGGCGGCGCGGGACGAGGCGGCGGGCCGGGTCGTCCAGCCGGAGCAGGACGCTGCGGCCGCGGATGCCGCCGGGGCCGTGGCGGAGCACCCAGCCGGAGGCTCCGTGGTTCTCCAGGGGCCGCACCGCGCCGCCCGGGTGCGGGGCCTCGTACCCGACGCGGAGGCCGGCGGCGGGGGCGGTGGTGCGTGCGTCGAGCGGGCGGACGGCCAGCGCGAGCCGGTGCCGCACCGCCACCGGGCCGGCGTCGACCTCGATCGTGGCGGCGGCCGCGGCGGTGACCGCGCCCGCGGCGGCCGCCCCGTCGCGCCGGCGGGCGCCGGCCGTCACCGCGGGCTCCCGGAGAGGCGGGCGGCCACCGTGGTGACCTCCTCGGCACGGGGCTGGCGTGCGCCGTCGATCCGCACCACCCGGGCCAGGTAGGGCAGGCAGAGCCGGTAGTCGGTGCTCATTGCCTGGAACGCCTCGCTGAGCGAGTCCATCGCGAGCTCGTCCGAGACGACCTGGACCATGTCCCCGGGCTCCCAGTCGCCGCTCGGGTCGAGCAGCGGCCCGGTGAGGATGCTCTCGCCCTCCAGGGTCCGCGCCACCAGGCCGAGCCACTCCAACTCGGCCTCGACGAACTGGTCCCAGGCGGCGAGCATCATGTGCATCCGCAGCGGCAGCCGCGGCACACCGTCCTGCGCGGAGACGGCGCCCCAGCCGGCCCGGGTCTCCCGGTCGATGCTGAGCCGGTAGCAGTACACGGAGACGGCCGGGTGGCGGATCACCGCACCGGCGGTGTCCACCTGCTCGAAGTCCAGCGGCCCGGCGAGGACGGCGAGCGGCCGCCGCCCGGCGCCGTCGGGGATCTCCTCCTCGAAACGCCGGTTCAGCAGCGCGACCACGCTGCGTCCGACGGCGGCGAGTGCCCGGTATCCAGCCATGGTCCGATGCTCGGCCCCGGACGTCACCGCAGCGTTGCCGCCGGCCGGCGATGGCCGGGCGACGGTGCGGTGACACCGCCCGGCCCAGACTCGACGGGCCGCCCGCTCCCCCACCCGGGAGCTCCCCCAGCACCGCGGAGACGCCATGAGCTACGAGACCACGCATCCTCCCGGACACTCCGGCTGCTGCGACGCGGACGCCATCGACGCGCTCGCCTGCAAGGCGCAGGGCATCCGGCGACGGGCCGACGTCATCCAGGAGAGCCTCAAGACCCTGGAGCCCTTCAAGGCCGCCTTCTCCACCGCGAAGAAGGACTACGGCGCCGCCCGCACCGCCGCCGGGCACGACGTCAAGACGGCCGACGCCCAACTGAAGGCGATCCGCGAACAGCTGCGCTGCCGGCTCGACGAGGAGCAGCGCGACTGCGCCGAGCGTTCGGAGCAGAAGGTGCAGACCCGGATCGAGGCCTGTGCCGGGGAGCCCGGCTGCCGCGAGTTCCCGTGCGAGTTCGGCACCGAGGGCCACAAGGACGACCCGACCGGCAAGCTCGCGGGGCTGATCGCGCACTACCGCAGCGAGATCGACGCCGCCTCGGCGTTCTTCCTGGAGCTGGTCGCCGAGCAGACCGCGCTGCCGCAGCGCGCCGCGCGGCTGAAGGCGGACGCGGCCCAGCTCACCGCGGACGCGGCCGACCCGAACCGCAGCCCGCTGGAGCTGTACGTGCGCCTGCTGGTCCTGGACCGGGCCGCCAAGGGCGTGTGGAACGGCTTCCCGGGTGTCCAGGAGTACGTCGACTGCCTGTGCCGGACGCTGCTGCACGTCCTGAAGGGCTGGGAGGCGGTGGCCGTCCTGGAGGGGTGGCGGGCCGTGCGGGCGTGCCAGGACCAGGGGCGGGAGGCCCGCTGCAAGCAGCTGCGGGAGCACACGGTCGAGGAGGTGATGGCGGAGGCCGCCAAATGCCTGGGCGACTGCGGCCCGCACGGCGGCTCCTCCGGGCCGTACTCCCCCAAGCCCTGCTGAGGGGGCGCCACGGCGGTCGGCGGCCGGGCCGGTTCCCGGGCGGGGCCCGGGTCGGCCCGGACGCGCGCACCGCGTCGCCGGGCCGGCCGTCGGGCAGGTCCTGGTCCTGGTCGTCTGCCACCTGCGGTGACCGCGGGCCGGGGCGGCGGCGGGCCGGCCGCGCCGCCGTCAGGACCGGTCGTCCTCCCTGGCCCAGGCTCCGACGCCGAGGCGCCCGGTGGTCCCCAGGTCGAGTTCCGGGGTGAGCATCACGGGGGCGGCGCCCTCGCCGGCGCGCACCCGCAGGTAGGTGGCGTTCACCGGGTCGCTGCCGGCCTCGGCGGTGTTGCGCCACACCAGGGTGGTGCGGGCTCCCTCGCCGGGCCGCAGCGCGATCTCCTGCGGCGGGTTGTCCGCACCGGTGCCGCTCGCGATCGCGGCGCCGCCGGACAGGACCCGCACCCCGTCGATCGGCCGGTGCTTCAGGTCGAGCGGCTGCAGCCGGGGGTAGCCGTTCACGGTCACCGTGGAGTCCCCGCAGTTGCGCAGGTGCAGGCCCATCACCCGCAGGCCCATCGCGGCGTCGCCCTCGTCCGCGTACAGCCGCAGGCCCGACGCCGGGCACGGGCCGCCGGGCCGCGGGGCCTCGGCGGTGGGCACGCTGCGGACCTTGGAGACCTTCACCTGCCGGGCCGCGCCGGGCGTCGTCCGGATCGGGCCGAGCGGCCCGGTCGCGACGTCCCCCGGCCGCGACGTCGGGCGCCCGTCCAGGTCGATCCGGCCGGTCGCGGTGGCCCCCGGGGCGAGCCCGGTGGCGGTGCGCGTCTCGGTGTCCAGCACGCCCCCGTCCGCCGCCAGCCGGCTGAACAGCACGGTGACGTCGGCGGGCCCCTCGGCCGGATCACCGGTGTTGGTCACCTCGTACTCCGCGCAGGACGCGCCGGCCGCGGTGATCCGCGCGGTGGCCGGCGCCCGCCCGTCCGCCGACTGCGCGGAGGCCGCCGGCCCCGGGGCGGCCGACGACCCCGGGGGCGAGGACGGTGCGGACGACGAGGCGCCGCACGGACCGGTGCCACCGGCGGACGCCGGGGCCAGCCCCGACCCGGAGCCGCAGCCCGTGAGCAGCGCGGCGCCCACCGCGAGGGCCGCGGCGGCCACGACGGGGCGGAGCACCGGGAGCGACCGGGGGGACCTCTCGAACTGACGCATCATCCGATGCGATCACGACCCGGCCCGATCGGCAGTGACCCGCACCACTTCGTGGGCAACGGACCTGCAACACTCCGGTTCCGCCCCCGGCCCGCGCGGGCCCGACGGGTGATGTTCCGGCGGCGCGGCGGGCCGCCGCGCCGGTGCCGCGACACCCCCCGCCGATACTGCGGGCATGACACCCACCCGCCCGAAAGCCCTGCTGCGCCTGGCCGCGCTCACCGCGGTCACCGCCCTCGTCGCCGTCAGCGCCCCGGCCACCGCCGCCGGCGCCACGGGTGAAACCGACCGCCACCGCCCCTGCGTCGGTTCCCCGGCGCCCGAGCGCGGGCCGGCGCTGGACGCGCTGCGGATCGCCGAGCAGGCCAAGGAGGAGCTGGACCTCACGTCGGTGATCCTGCGGGTCACCGCCGACGGCCGCGAGGTCCTCACCGCCGCGCTCGGCGAGTCCATGACCGGGGTTCCGGCCCGGCCCGACATGCACTTCCGCAACGGCAACGTGGCGATCAGCTACATGGGCACCGCGCTTCTGCGGCTCGTCGACGAGGGGGTGGTCGGCCTCGACGACCCGGTCTCCCGCTGGCTGCCCGACCTGCCGCACGGCGACGGCATCACCCTGCGGATGCTCGGCGCCTCCACCACCGGCCTGGTCGACTACGTCAAGGCCCCCGGCTTCGGCGAGGCGGTCTACGCCGACCCGTTCCGCCAGTGGACGGCCGAGGAGCTGGTGGCCATCTCCACCGGCCTGCCGCGGCTGTACGAGCCCGGCACCGACTGGAGCTACTCGCACGCCAACTTCGTCCTCCTCGGCGCCGCGCTGGAGAGGATCACCGGCACCCGGCTGGACGTCCTGCTGCAGCAGAAGATCCTGGACCCGCTCGGCCTCCACGAGACCCGCAACAGCTACACGCCGGACATCCCGACCCCCGTCCTGCACGCCTTCACCTCCGAACGCGGCACCTACGAGGAGTCCACCTTCTGGAACCCGTCGTGGACCACCGCCCCCGGCGCGGTGCAGACCACCGACATCTGCGACCTCGCCCGCGGGGCCGTCGGCATCGGCGCGGGCGAGCTGCTCTCCCCGTCCTCCTACCGGCAGCTGCTGAACCCGGGGACGGTGGGCCTCGGCCACCCGACCGACACGTGTGCGGCGGACGTCTGCATCCCGCAGACCGAGGCCACCCACTACGGCATGGGTGTGGTGGTGCTGGACGACTGGATCTCCCAGCACCCGCTGTTCTTCGGGTACTCCGCCTCCCAGGACTACCTCCCGTGCGAGCACCTGGCGATCGCCGTCTCCACCACGAACGGCCCGAAGGCCCCCGGTGGCCACACGGCCCACACGATCGCCCAGCGGATCGCCGCGGCCCTCGCCCCGGGCCACCCGATCCCCGACTTCGGCTGACCCCACCCGCTCCCCGTCCGCGCCCCGGGCCCTCCCCCACCGGGCCCGGGCGCGTCGCGCCGCCGGTGCTACTTGACGCCGGCCGCCGCGCAGGCGTCCGCGTACTGCGGGGTGCAGATGTCGGCGGCCTTGTAGAGCCCGCCGCCGACCACGGTGACCGCGACCTTCGGCTTGGTCACGACGATCGGCGTGAGCAGCAGTGAGGGGATGTGCTGCCCGGCGCTGACGGTGTCCGAGCTCGCGACCGTGCTGATGTCCAGGCCCTCGACCAGCTGGACGGCGATGCTGGCCGCCGCGTCCGTCTCGGGCTTGTACGGCTTGTAGATCGTGAAGGCCTGCTCGCCGGTGAGGACCCGGCGCACCGCGTCGATGGAGGCGTCCTGGCCGCCGACGGGCACGTTCTTGATGCCCGCCGACTTCAGGGTGTCGATGATCGGACCGGCCATGCCGTCGTTGCCCGAGTAGACGGCCTGGATGCCGTCCTTGCCGAGGCTCTTGATCGCCTCGCCCATCTTCGCCGCGGCCACGTCCGGCTTCCACTCGCCGGACTGCTCGTAGGCGATCTTCTTGACCTTGCCGTCCAGCGCCCGGTGCGCGCCCGCCTTGAAACTGGCGGCGTTCGGGTCCGAGTCGGCACCGTTGATCATGACCACGTTGGCGGCGGCGGCCTTCGGGCCGAGCGCGTCGAGCAGGGCCTGGCCCTGGAGTTCGCCGGTCCGCTCGTTGTCGAAGGAGACGTACGCGGCGACCTTGCCCTCGGCCAGCCGGTCGTACGCGACGACCTTCACGCCCTTCGCCGCGGCGGCCTCCACCCACGGCGCGGTGGTCTTGGAGTCGACCGGGTCGAGCAGGATGACCTTGACGCCCTTGGCCAGCAGGTCGTCGAACTGCTTCTTCTGGGCGGCCGCGTTGCCGTCCGCGTTGGCGTACTCGACCTTGCAGTCCGGGCACAGGCCCGCCACACCGGCCTTGATCAGCGGCGCGTCGAACGCCTCGTAGCGGGTCGAGGAGGAGTTCTCCGGCAGCAGCAGACCGATGGTGCGGTCGTTCCCGGCCGCCTGGGGCTTCTGCGTCGCATCGCCCTGCCCGCAGGCGGCGAGGGTGAGCGCCAGGGACATCACGGCCGTGCCCTGGGCCGCGCGACGCATGGGTCTGTTCATGTGGGGGGTGCCTCCTGTCCTGTGCCGCACCGGTGCAGCGACAGAGGAGGGAGTCAAGCGCCACCGGGCCGTCACGTCAATAAGTGAAGGAGTCTTCGTTATTTCCGCTGTCCAATTCGTTATGGATGAACGATCGCCCGCGGATCGCCGCAGGTGGCGTTCCGGGCTCGCTTTCATGAGGTCAACTCTTGGGCTTGCGTCGCGTCAGCCGGGGGTGACGGCGACCGGCCGGCGAGAGGGTGTCGCGGACGCTTCCGACCCTCACCCGCGCCACCGATCCACCCTTTCCCCGGACGCGGGGACGCCCCCCGGGGCGACCGGCGGCCGGCCCGACGCGCGACGCCCCGGCGCCCGACGATCCGTCACCGGCGGTGCACCGCAGCGCAGTCCGCGAGCCGCCCCGCGGCGTGTCGGGTCGCAGGCCGCACTCCACGGGCGGAGGGTGACCGGCAGGGGGCCCCGCCGGGGGCCGCCAGTGGAAGGAGCGAGAATGCCCGAGGTCACCACTCCGTACGCGACCGGCACCCCGTGCTGGGTCGACCTGATGGCCAAGGACCAGCAGCAGGCGCTGGACTTCTACCGCGACCTGCTGGGCTGGCAGGGGCAGCCCGGCCCCGCCGAGTTCGGCGGGTACGCGGTCTGCGAGCTCGCCGGAAAGGCCGTCGCCGGCATCGGCCCGGCGATGGCCCCCGAGGGCATGCCGGAGCCGCCGACCGTCTGGACCAGCTACCTGGCGAGCAGCGACGCCCAGGCCACCCAGGACGCGATCGTCGCCGCGGGCGGCACCCTGATCGTCCCGGTGACGGACGTCGGCGACCTCGGCCGGATGCTCGTCGCCGCCGACCCGCAGGGCGCCGTCTTCGGCGTCTGGCAACCCGGCACCTTCTTCGGCGCCCGGATCGTCAACGAGGCCGGCGCGCTCACCTGGAACGAACTGCACACCAGCGACGTCGCGGCCGCCACCGCCTTCTACGGCGAGGCCCTCGGCATCGAGGTCAAGCGGATGGAGGACGCCGAGGTCGACTACTGGGCGCTGAACGTGGGCGACCGCGCCGTCGGCGGCGCCACCCTGCTCGCGAACGACCCGCCCGGCACCCCCGCCCACTGGCTGACCTACTTCGCCGTCGACGACGTGGACTCCACCGTCGACGCCCTCGTCAAGCGCGGCGGCATGGTGCTGGCCCCGCCGTTCGACATGATGGCCGGCCGGATGACGGTGGTCGCGGACCCGCAGGGCGCCCCGTTCGCGATGATCAGGCCGACCCCGATGTAGACCCGGCACACCCGGACCGGGCACCCCGACGGCCGCTGACGGTCCCCTCGCGGGGGCGGTCAGCGGCCGTCGCGTTCGCTGACCAGCACGCGGTTGCCCAGGTGCTCGCTGCAGTAGCCGACGTCGGCCAGGAGCGCCGCGACCCGCAGGGTGAGCTGGAAGGGCCGGGAGCGGACGTCGGCGCCGCTGTGCGGCCGGCTCCCGGCGGACGCGGGCGGCTCGACGGCCGCGGACCGCGCGCCGTCCCGCCAGGAGACCGTCACGCCGTGGGCGTGGTTGACCACCATCATGCCCTCCGTCCCGCCCGCGCTGTCGGCGATCGGGAACCCCGCCCCGCGCAGCGTCGCGGTGACCGATTCGGACAGAACGCGATGGATTGGCATACGACAAGGCTAGATGATGGATGCGGAATGAACAGATGGTGAATGACCGAGGGCGGCCTTCCGAGTGACCCGACGGCCCCGAGCTGGGCGGAAGGGGCCGGGCGGGACGTCACGGCTCACCGAGCCGCCGTCAACTCCCGTTCGAAGAACTGCCGGAAGCCGTTCGGCGCGCGCCCGGTGAGCAGCCGGACGGTGTCCGTGGTGCGGTCCTCCGCGCCGGCCGCGATGGCGCGGTCCAGGTCCGCCAGCAGCCCGGCGAAGGCCGGCGGCATCAGCACGGACAGCCGCTCCCGCAGCTCCCCGTGGGTCAGGCGGTGGTGGACCACCGGCCGCCCGGTGACCTCCGCGACGACCGCGGCGACGGCGTCGTGGCTGAGCGCCTCCGGCCCGGTCAGCACGAGGTCGCGGTCGGGTGCGCGCTCGTCGGTCAGCGAGTTCACGGCCACGGCGGCGATGTCCTCGGCGTCGACGAAGCCGACCCGCCCGGCCCCGGCCGCCGTCAGGATGGTGCCGTGCTCCCGGATGCTCCGGGCGTGGAGGTGCTCGCCGGTGAAGTTCTGCATGAACCAGGAGGGCCGCAGCACCGCCCACTCCTCGAAGAGCTCCGGCAGCGCCCGGTGCACCTGCCCCACCGCGGGCCCTCCCTCGGGCACGGCCGAGGAGCTGAGGAGCACCGCGCGCCGCACACCGGCGGCACGGGCGCGGCGCAGGAACGGCAGCATGACCGGCAGTGGGTCCGGCTCGCCGACGGGCGGGACGAGGTAGACACGGTCCGCCCCGGCCACGGCGTCGGCGAAGGTGGCGGGGTCGTACCAGTCGAAGCGCACCGACTCCGCGGCGGCCGAGGGCGTTCCGACCGACTCCGCACCGACCGAGGGCGCGGCGGACGAGGGCGCACCGGCCGACTCCGCGGCGGCCGACGGGGCGTCGACCCACGGTGCGCCGCGGCGGCCGGCGGCCCTGACCCGGTGTCCGCCGGCCAGCAGCCGCGCGGCCGTACGGCTCCCGGTGGTGCCGGTGGCCCCGATGACGAGCGTGGTGCCGGTGTCGCTCATCGGGCCGCACCCCCGGCGAAGCCGAGGCCGGGCTGCTGAACGGCGAGCGGGTTCCAGTAGTCGCGGTAGGAGGTGAACCGCCCGTCCCTGGCGGTCACCACGGCGACGTAGGTCATGTCGAAGGGGCCGCCGGTCCGCACCAGCCGGCCCACCCCGCGCATCTCCACCACGATGGTCTCCGCGTCCGCGGTCCGGTGGATCTCCAGGTCCGGGAAGTCGTGCAGCTCGATGTGCTCGGGGTAGTCGCGCATGTAGGCGGCGATCTCCGCCCTCCCCGTCAGCCTCCGCGGCCAGCCCGGCGGCGCGAAGGGGAACTCCATGACGCCGTCCTCGGCCCAGAGCGCGACCCAGCCGGGGACGTCCTGCTCCAGGAGCAGACGCAGGCCGCGGCGGAAGAGCTCGACCGGCGGAGTGCCGGCCGACGGCGGGAGGTCGACCGACGGTGGGGTGTTCGCGGGCATGGGTGTCTCCGTCGCATAAGATACGGACCGGCGGTCCGCTTCAGTGAAAGATACGGACCGCCGGTCCGTATCGCAACCGGAGGTGGACCCGCCCATGCCCGTCAGCGCACCCGATCCCGCAGTTCCGCCCGAGCGCAAGCCGCGCAAGGACGCCGTGCGCAACCGGGCGGCCGTCCTCGCGGCCGCCGACACGCTCTTCACCGGCTCCCGGCGGCCCGAGGACGTCACCATGTCCGACGTGGCCGCGGCCGCCGGCGTCGGCAAGGGCACGCTCTTCCGGGCCTTCGGCGACCGCACGAGCCTCATCCGCGCCCTCTACCAGGAGCGGCTCGGCCCCCTGACCGCCGCCGTGGCGGAGGGCCCCCCGCCGCTGGGGCCCGCCGCCACGCCCGCCGAACGCGTACCCGCCCTGCTCGACGCGCTGCTGTGCTTCAAGCTCGACCACCGGCACCTCGCCCTCGCCCTGGAGGGCACCGGAGCCGACAGCCCCTACGGCACCGAGCACTACGCCCACTGGCACGCCCTCCTGCGCGACCTGCTGACCGGGCTGCTCCCCCCGACGGAGGCCGACTTCACGGCCCACGCCCTCCTCGCTGCCACCCGCGCCGACCTCGTCGAGCACCTGGCCGGCGAGCTGGCCACCCCCCGCGAGGAGCTCCGCGCCCGGCTGGCCGCCCACACCGCCAGGGTCCTCCCGTGACCGGACGCGGCGCTCGGGGCGTCCGGTATCGTGACAGGGCTCGGGGAGGGGGTAGAGGTGGCGGCAGCAACGACCGGCGGGCCTGATCAGCCGACCGACCGCGCCTCGGCGATCGCCGGCAGGCTGGACCGGCTGATGGCCCGGGAGGCGGCCAGGTCCGGTGGACGGCCCCCGGCGTACCGGGAACTCGCCGACCGCATCAACCGCCTGGCGGGCCGGGACGTCATCTCGCGGGACACCGTCCGCAACCTGCACCTGGGCCTCAACCAGAAGGGGCAGGCCTCCAACCCCACGGTGGAGACGTTGGACTGGCTCGGCCGGGGGTTCGGCATCAGCGCCGGCGCGAGCTACTTCCTCGACGACGCCAGGGCCGCCGTGGTGGACGAGCAGCTTGAGCAGCTGGAGCGCATGGGCGAGCTGCGGCAGGCGCTCGGCAACGACGGGGTCGTCAACCTGGTCCAGCGGGCCTCCTCGCTCTCGAACGGCAGCCTGCGGGTGCTCCTGGCCCTCGCCGACAACCTGCGCCAGGTCGAGGAACAGGCGGCGGAACGGACCAGGCGTCCGGCTGACGGGGCGGCGGACGGCTCGACCGGCAAGGCGACCGGCCCCACGGCCGACGGGACATGACCGGGGTGCGGGTACGCCCCGGCCCCGCGGCGGCCGGGGCCTGAGCCCCGCGCCGCGCAGCCCGCCCCTCACCACCTCCCCGCCACCTCCGAAAGAGCCTCCTGCCCATGGCGTTCCCCCGCGGCCTGCGCCGGCGATGCGAGCGGCGCCTCGCCGGTCTCCGACTGCCGGACCCCTTCACCGTGGAGGCGTTCCGGGCCGCCCTGGAACGGCTCCGCGGGCGCCCCATCGTCCTGGAACCGCTGCCCGCCCTCGGCGCCGACCTGCCCTGCGGCCTGTGGATCGCGCTGCCCAGCATCGACGTCGTCTACTACGAGGAACGCACCAGCCCCGCGCACCAGGACCTGATCAAGCTCCACGAGCTCGGCCACGTCCTGTGCGGGCACCAGGGCTCCCTCGACCTGTCCCGGCTGGCCGCCCTGCTGCCCGACCTGACCCCGGAGCTCGTCGGTGAGGTCCTCGGCGCGGGCCGGACCAGCTACGAGACCGCCGAGGAGCAGGAGGCGGAGATGATCGCCCTCCTGCTGGCCGGCCTGATCGGCACCGCCGCCGACCCGGGGCCCGGCCCCGGCCGCCTGGCCGAGAGCCTCGCGCACCCCGTACGCCCGCACCGGTGGAGGAACTCCTGATGCGCCCGCTGTTCACCTGGCTGATGCCGACACTCGCCTGGAGCGTCGTGCTCTGGCGGACACCGTCGGCCTTCACCACCCGGGCCAAGCGCTCGATCTGGGCGGGCTTCGCCGCGATCGCGGCCGGGCTCAGCGTCCGGCCCGCTGCCGTCGAGCACGCCCTGGCGGAGCTGAGCGGCGTCCGGGACATCACGCTGCTGGTCAAACACCTCGCCGGAGTGGTGGCGGGCTACTTCATGCTGGAGTACGTCCAGGCAGTCCGCGGCCGTCCGCAGCGGCCCGGCGCCGCACGGGCCCGCATGCTGTTCACCGGTGCCGCCGCCGTCGCGCTCACCCTGCTCTTCCTCCTCGCCCTGCCGCACGACCACGACGGCGCCTTCGGCATCGACGCGCACTACGGCGATCCCGGGGTCGAGCTGTACCTGGGGGTGTTCGACACCGTCTTCGCGGTCGCGGCCGCGCAGGCCGCCGTCCTGTTCTGGTCCAACCGGGCGAGCGTTCCGCCCGGCGCCATGCGCGCCGGGGTCAGCTGCCTGGCGGCGGCCAGCGCCACCGGACTCGTCTACACCGTCTACCGCGTCTACTTCGTCCTCAGCAGCGGGGACTCCACCCGGCTCGACGCGGACGGGAAGCCCGTCCCGCTCACCGACACCGTCTCCGAACTGCTGCCTGCCCTCATGATCGTCCTGTTCGTGCTCGGCGTCACCATCCCGCCCACCCGATCCCTGGCCGGCTACCTGCGCGACCAGTACGCGCTGTGGCGGCTCCACCCGCTCTGGGCGGACGTCACCAAGGCCGTGCCGCAGGTGGTGCTGGGCACCCCCGGCAGCCGGCTGCGCGGTCTGCTGACGCCCGGTGACCGTTCCGTCGAGCTCGCGCACCGCGCCTTCGCCCTGCGTGACGCGGCGCTGGTCCTGCGGGAGGACTCCCCCGTCACCGGCGGATCCCCGGCGACCGGCACGGCCGGCGGCGCCGGGGGCGGCCCGGCCGTCGACACCAGGGCCGCCGCGGGCGCCGACGTCCACCTCGACGCGGGTGAGGGCCTCGCCCGCGTCGAGGCCCGCTGGCTGCGGACGGCCGTCCGGCACCGGGCCCGGGGCCTCGCCGCCCCCGCGCCGCCCGCCGTGCTCGACGCCACCGCCGGCGGGCGCTCGCTGCCCGAGGAGATCGCCTGGGTGCTCGCCGTCGCGGACGCCTACCGGGAGCTCGGCCGGAGCGGGGCCGAGGCGTAGGGCGGCGCGACGCGGGAGCGGTGGCCGAAGCGGAAGCGGTGGCCGAAGCGGGAGCGGTGGCCGAAGCGGGAGCGGTGGCGCGTCGTCACAGCCAGCCGCGTTGGGCCGCCTTCAGCCCGGCCTCGAACCTACTGGCCGCCTGGAGCCGTTCCATCAGCCCCGACATCTGCCGGCGCACCGTGCGGAGCGACACCCCCAGGCGCTTGCCCGCCGCTTCGTCCGTCATCCCTGAGGCCAGGAGCTTCAGCAGCTCCCGCTCCCCCTCGCTGATCCCGTCCTCGCCGGAGCCGACCCGCGCGGCGCCCAGCGGAACGGCCGCCTCCCAGGTCTGCTCGAAGAGCGCGACGAGCGTGGCCACGATCCCGGGGGAGGTGGTGCACAGCGCTCCGCGCCGGGAGTTGTCCGGGTCGATCGGGACGAGGGCCGTCGTCCGGTCGAAGATCAGCAGCCGGGCGGGCAGCACGTGGCTGGTGCGGACCTCACCCCCGTGGTCGGTGGTCCACTGCGCGTACGCGAGCGTCGGCGGGTCGTTGCGGACGCTCTCCTGGTAGACCGCGCGCAACCGCACACCCCGATCGAGGGCCGCCTCGTCCAGGGGCCGGGAGGCCTCCAGACTGGCCTCCGACTGGGCACCGCCCGGAATGATCGAGAGGCACTCCACCCTGAGCCCCCGGGTGAGGACCTCCAGCCGGGCCTGGATGGCGTCGAGTCCGAGGAGGCGCTCGTTTCCCTCCAGATTGGTGCCCGGCTGCAGCGCCGAGTACGAGGCGATGGCCCGGGCCGCGGCGGCCTTCCCGACCGCCAGTGCCCGGTGGTGCCGGGCCAGTTCCTCCTCCTCCTGCCGGCGCAGCAGATGTGCCAGCCCGACCTCCAGGCTGACGGCGCGGAGTCCGCCGACGGCCTCCCGGGACGGCGTCAGCAGGCCCAGTTCGACCAGCTGGTCGAGCGCCTCCCGCACCTCCGTCTCGGTCGTCCCGACCCTTGCCGCGAGTTCCGCGACGCCACCGGAAGGCCGCTCCAGCATCTCCCGGTAGACGGCCTCCGTGCGAGTGTCCAGTCCGAAAACGTCCAGCACCGTGCATCCCCCAGCGTTACGTCGGTGTCGGCGAACCCCAACCATGACGATCATAATCGCCACCCTGTCGGTGAGATCAACCTCCCTTTCTCTTCGTCAGCCCGCCCGACACGGCGCTCCGATGAGCGCTCCTCTGAGCGAGCCCGCGGGCGAAAGACCGGCACCAGCCCCGGGTAGGGGGAGGCGACCGACCATCGGAGTGGCGATCGCAGTCGCCGCGCCCGTGGCAGCGGCCGGACCACCGGGCGCCTCCGCGAGGGTCCGGACCCGGGCCGCTGGCACCAAGGTGCCAGGGCTCCTTGGTGCCAGGGCGGAGGCATTCCGCAGGGGTGTTCGGACCAGCAGGATGGTGCTCACCGGAAAGGGGCCGCGAGGGAAAGCGCCCCGGACCGGCCCGAAGTCCAGTACCGAACCGTCCAGGGGGATCGCCATGTTCCGCACCGTCTCGTCGCTCGCCACCGCCGCTCTCGCCGCCCTGCTGCTGCTCGCCGCCGCCCCGGCCGCGACCGCCGCGACCGCCCCGGCTCCCGCGGCCTCCACCGGCGTCGCCTCCTCGGTCATCGGGTGGGACTGAGCTCGATGCGGGTCGTGATGGCCCGTCTGAACCAAGCCCCGACCGCACGACCGCCCGACCCGGCCCCGGCCACCGTCCAGGACCTGATCTGGGCGCACGCCCGGCCCTCCGAGGGTCTGGAGCACGTCCGGGCCGTGACCACGGACCGGTCGCTGGACCTCTACCTCTTCGTCCGGGCCGCCTCCACCGCGGCCGCGATGACCCAGATGCACGCGCTGCTGACCCGGGTCCACGGACCGCTCGCCTCGCACGGCCTCACGCTCGACCGGCGCTGAGCGCCGCATCCGCCGGCGCCGCGCCCGCCGCCGACGCCGACGCCCTCGCACCGAGCCCTCTCCTTCTCCACCCGCCGCCCTCCCGGGAGCCGTCATGCCCGCACGCCCTCGCCGCTCGACCCGCACCGCCGTCTCGGCCGCCGCCCTCGTCCTGTCCGCCGCCGCACTGACCGCCTGCGCCGCCGCGCAGGCGGACTCCCCCAAGGCCGCCGCGCCCGCCACCGGGACGCCCGCGGCCACCACGACTCCGCCGACGGACAAGCCCGTTGAGCCACCCACCGGCTCCGCGACGCCGACCGCAGGCGAGACCGCGCCGCCCCCGGCGGACCAGGCGGCCCCGCCCGCTTCCACGGCAGCGCCCGTGCCGGCCACCAGCGCCCCCGGTGCGCGCGGCGGCACGAGTGCGCCCACGCCCCGCGCCTCCGCGGCACCCGCGGCCCCGGCGGCACCGCAGGGCGCGGGCACCGCGGCCCCGGAGACCCCGCTGACGGCCGCCGTCGCCCCGGCCGGACTCGCCAAGCTGCCGATCGCGTCGACCTTCGGGTGGAAGCCCGACGGCCCGCTCAGCAGCCAGGACATCCAGGGCCGGAAGATCACCCTCAACGAGTGCGCGGCCGTCTCCGGAGCCGCCACCTGGCAGCAGCAGGGCTACGTCAGCGCGGCCAGGAACCCGGCCGGGCAGCAGCTGTTCAGCTTCGCCACCCCCGAGGCCGCGCACGCCGCCTACCAGCAGCTCGTCACCGACATGGGCGCCTGCCAGACCGCGTCGCGGCAGCTGCAGGCCCGCCAGGGGGTCACCCAGGACGCAGCCGTCACCCGCACCGCCGAGACGTCCGACGGAACGTCATGGTCGCGGCAGTGGACCGGAGTCGGCGGCCTGTCGGCCCCCGACCGGCAGACCAACCACGTCTACGCGCTCCAGCAGGGCACCGCCCTCACACTCTTCCAGTTCGACGAGCTGGCGGAGCGCCCCGGCCCGACGCACGACACCGGCACCGACGCCGCGCTGCTCACCGCCCTGGCCGCGCTGGGCTCCCAGCACTGATCCCCGGGCCGCACCGCCCGCGCGGCTGCCCGTACCACCACTGACATCACCTCACCGCGTGCCGCGCCGATCCGTGCCCGGCACCGCGACCCAACACCCCTCTCACCTCGAAGGATTCGCCATGCCCGTTTCCAAGTCGGCCTCCCGTCTGTCCGCCGGCGTGCTCGCCGCCGCCTGCCTGACCGCCGTCGTCACGGCCACCGCCCCGGCAGCGCACGCCGACAGCGTGCTGTCCACCTACTACGCGGCCTCCTCCACCGGTTCCCTCGGCAACGGCGCCGCCCCCGGCGGCCAGGTGACCCGCGGCCAGGTGCTGACCCGGGCCCAGGCCTGGGTGAACCAGGCGGTGCCGTACAGCACCAACGGCCTGACGGCTCCCTACAGCTGGTGGTCGGACGGGCAGACCGGCGGCCGCTACCGCCAGGACTGCTCGGGCTTCGTCTCGATGGCCTGGCAGCTGCCCGAGAGCCCCAACACACTCGGCCTGCCGTCCTACTCCACCTCGATCGGCAAGTGGGACCTCCAGCCCGGCGACATCCTCAACAGCAGCGAACACGTGGTGATCTTCGCCGGCTGGCGCGACAAGAACGCCGGAACGTTCAACTACTACCAGGAGAGCAGCCGCAGCAGGCCCACGAACTTCAACACCGACGGCAACCTCAACGGCTCCTCGCTCTCCTCCCACCCCATGAGCAGCTACACCGCGCTGCGCTACAAGAACATCGTCGACTCCCCCTCGGTGTCGGGGTCGGGTTCGACGGTGGCGGCGTCGGCGACGGGCACTCGGGTGCACCTGAACATCATCGGCTCGGACGGCGGGATGTGGGCCACCGAGGGCGACTACGCCACCGGGAACTGGACCGGCGCCTGGTCACCCCTGGGCGGCTCCGGCCTCAAGGCCCTCACCAGCGTCACCATCGGCACCAGCATGCACGTCTACGCACTCGGCTCCACCGGCCGCGTCTACTCCATGGACGCCGACTACACCACCGGCCAGTGGAGCGGCACCTGGGTCGAGGTCCCCGGCGGTGCCGCCGGCGCCACCGCCCTCACCGCAACCGCCACCGGCAACACCGTCCACCTCAACATCCTCGGCGCCGACGGAGCCCTCTACAACACCGACGG